>NZ_JBIBYO010000002.1:0-138039 GCF_043083385.1 Streptomyces sp. NPDC014733
GGTTGATAGGCCAGATATGGAAGCCGGGTAACCGGTGGAGTTGACTGGTACTAATAGGCCGAGGGCTTGTCCTCAGTTGCTCGCGTCCACTGTGTAGGTTCTGAAGTAACGAACACGCCCCTCTGCGGGGTGCGGTGGTTCAACTTCATAGTGTTTCGGTGGTCATTGCGTTAGGGAAACGCCCGGTTACATTCCGAACCCGGAAGCTAAGCCTTTCAGCGCCGATGGTACTGCAGAGGGGACTCTGTGGGAGAGTAGGACGCCGCCGAACAATTTTTCAGCTCCGGTCTCCGGGAACCAGTGAATGGTTTCCGGAGACCGGAGCTTTTTTGCGTTCGGCCACAGGTGGCCGTGTGTGCGTAACGCCGTGTTCACCTGGCGTCGCCAGGATCCGCAGCATGGGGACTGTGGAGACGCTCAAGTCGGCCGGGGTGCGTGCCGGTGACGAGGTCGTGGTGCCGGCGTACGGCAACGCCGAAGTGGCCGAAGCGGTGGTGGAGTTGGGGGCGCTGCCTGTCTTCGCCGACGTCGACGGAGAGAGCTACTGCCTCGATCCCGCCGCGGTGTCCGACGTGGTGACGCACCGTACTGCCGCTGTCGTCGCCATACACCGCTTCGGGCGACGGGCCGACGACGGCTGGATACGGGAACTGGGGCAGCGGCACGGGCTGTTGGTGCTGGTCGTGGACGAGCCAGGAGCGGCGTCCGAAGGGGCCGAGCGACGTCGGGCGCTCGCGGCGTACCTCGACGGACGGCTCAAGGGCGTGGTGACGCCGGAGCCTGCCGCGGGGCACACCTATGAGCAGTACGTGGTGCGGGTCCCCGGCAACGGCCGTCCGGACCGGGACGCGTTCGCCCGGGCGTTGCGGGCCAAGGGCGTCGGCTGCCGGATACCCGTACAGGCGCCCGTGTACCGGATGCCGGGGCTGCGGCGGGACGTGTTCCTGCCGCAGACCGAGCGGGCCGTGGACGAGACGCTGGCGTTGCCACTGCGGGCAGGAATGGAACGGCGGGAGGTGCAGCGGATGGTGGGTGCCTGCAATGCGCTCGGGGGATTGCTGCAGCCCGCGATGTGAGGGGCGCCGGTCGGTTCGCGGCAGCGTCCGTGTGCGATTCGGAGCTTCGGCGCAGGTCATGTATGATCTATTCCGCTGGCTCGCCCCAATAGCTCAGTCGGCAGAGCGTCTCCATGGTAAGGAGAAGGTCTACGGTTCGATTCCGTATTGGGGCTCAGAAAGAAAAGGCCCCCGCCGAGATGGCGGGGGCCTTTTGCATGGGCGGACAGGAGAGGCGGTTCTTTCCCGCCCGGCGGTCACCGGGCGGGAAAGAAGCTGTCGTTCTACTGCTGTGCGGTGGGGATTTCGGGGACGCGCATCGCGAGGATCGCCATGTCGTCCGAGGCCGGTTCCGCGGCGAAGCGCTCCACGGCGCGCAGGACCCGGGCGGCGACCGCGCCCGCCGTCAGGCCCGTACACGTCGTCAGGACCTCGGTGAGACCGTCGTCGCCGAGCATGCGGGTGCCCTCGCGGCGCTCGGTGACGCCGTCGGTGACGCAGAGGAGGACATCGCCCGGGTCGAGGGTGACGGTCTGTTCGTACAGCTCCAGGTCGTCCATGACGCCGAGGAGGGGCTGGGGTTCGGCGGCCGGTTCGACCGAGCCGTCCTGGCGGAGGCGGAGCGGCAGCGGGTGGCCGGCGCAGACGACCTTCAGCAGGGCACTGCCGTCCTCCTGCGGCCACAGTTCGCCGTAGAGCAGGGTGAGGAAGCGGCTGCGGGCGCCCTCGTCGAGGATCGCGGCGTTGAGACGCTCCAGGACGGCGGGGCCGCCGAAGCCCTCGCGGGCCAGGAGGCGCAGCGCGTGCCGGGCCAGGCCCGTGACGGCGGCGGCCTCGGGGCCGGTGCCGCAGACGTCGCCGATGGCGAAGCCGTACGCGCCGTCGCGGATCGGGAAGAGGTCGTAGAAGTCGCCGCCGACCTCGTTGCCCTCGCCGGCGGCGCGGTAGATGACCTCGACCTCGACGTTGGGGACGTCCGGCAGCTCCGGGGGGAGGAGGCTGCGCTGGAGGGACTGGCTGATGGCGGTGCGCTCGGAGTACAGGCGGGCGTTGTCGAGGGCGAGCGCGGCGCGGCGGGAGAGGTCTTCGGCCAGCTCCAGGATCTCCTGGCGGAAGTGCTCCTCGGTGGGCTTGCCCAGGGTGAGCATGCCGATGACGCGGTTGCGGGCCACCAGCGGCAGGACGACGGTCTCGCCGCCGACTGCGGAGGCGGTGGCGAGGGAGGCGCCCGGGCCCGTGGAGGGCCGCGCGGAATCGCCGAGGCCCAGGCTGCGCAGGGAGGTGCGCAGGGCCGCATCGTGCGCGGCGTCGGTGGGGGCGGTCCACACCCGGGCGCCCGGGGTGGGCACCGGCTCGGGCGGATCGACCTTCATCAGCAGGGTCTTGAGGCCGTCGATGCGGTCCTCGTCCTCGTGCAGGACGTACGACAGCTCGGGCTCGGACGCCTGGTCGGCGACGGTGTAGACGGCGCACCAGGTGGCGAGGGTCGGGACCGTCATCTGGGCCATCAGCGCCAGCGTCTGGTCGCGGTCGAGGGTGCCGGCGAGCAGGTCGGACGCCTCGACGAGGAAGGAGAGGGAGCCGCGGCGGAGCTTCTCCAGCTCGGTCAGGCGGGCCCGTTCGACGGCGAGGGCGATGCGGTCGGCGGCGAACTGCAGGTGCAGCGCCTCTTCGTTGGTGTAGCGGCCGGCGCTCTCCGCGGCGACGCCGAGCGAGCCGGTGAGGCGGCCCTCGACCTTCAGCGGGACGGTGACGACGGAGCGCATGCCCGTGCCGTTGAGGAGGGGGACGGCGCCGGGGACGGCGGTGAGGTCTTCGTGGACGGACGGCATCCGGGCGGAGCCGTAGCGGCCCGAGCCGGTCTCGACGGGGACGCGGGCGAAGCGCTGGCGGGCGGAGGGCAGGCCGGTGGAGGCGCGGACCTCCAGCTCCGTCTCGTCGTCGGTGGCGAGCAGCAGATAGGCGGCGTCGCCGTCGAGCATGTCGCGGGCCCGTTCGACGGTGCGCTGGAGCAGGCCGTCGAGGTCGTCGGGGGCGGGGGAGCCGATGAAGACCTCGAACGGGTCGGACGGGCGGCCGTCGGCCCGGGCGGTCTGCGAGGCGGCGTCCGGGGCGGGGGTGCGCGTCGGGCTCTGCAGGACGGCGCGTTCGTGGTCGCGGACGAGGAGGCAGACGGTGGACGCCTCACCGTCGGCGTCGCGGACCCGCAGATGGGAGGCGTAGACGGGCAGGACGCGGCCGTCGGCGCCGCGGACGCCGTAGGAGCCCTCCCAGCGGGAGAGGCGCAGGGCCTCGGCGATGCCGGTGCCGGTGCCGGGGGTGTGCGGCCAGGCGGCGATGTCGGTGAGGGGTTTGCCGACGACCTGCTCGGCGTCGTAGCCGAAGAGGCCGGTGGCGTCGTCGTTCCAGGCGCTGATGGAGCCGCCGCGGTCGATCTGGACGACGGCGACGCGGACGCGGTGGTCGGCGACCGGCAGTGCGTCGACGGGCAGCGCGGGGCCGGCGGCGCGGGTGCCGGCCGGGCGCTCGGGCAGGTCGAGGCGGAACCAGACGTACTTGCGGTCGGGGGAGTACTCGACGCCCCAGCGGGCGGCGAGCGCGCCGCACAGGAGCAGTCCGCGGCCGCCCTCGCGGTCGGGGTGGACCAGGACGCGGCCGGTGTTCTGGAGCGGGATCTCGCGCTCGGGGTAGCGGTCGGCGACGGAGATGCGGACGCCGCTCTCCTCGCGCAGGCACAGGACGTCGGCGGCGGTGCCGGCGTGCACGACGGCGTTGGTGACCAGTTCACTGGTAAGGACGACGGCGTCGTCGACGATGTCGCCGTATCCCCAGCCCTGGAGGGTGTCGCGGACGAACGCGCGGGCCTGGGCGACCGAGCGTCCGACCGGCTCGAAGGTGGCGGCGGCCCGCGCGGTGATCACTGGTCTCCTCATGCGTGTGTCGGTGATCTGGTCCCCCATACCTGCGGCGCCCCTCCGATTACCTGTCGTGCGTGTGCCACCGTCTCGGGCGGGAAGCCGTGCGGGTGGACAGCCCGGTGCCAGGTTACTTACCTTCGCCGCGGCTGCGGATGCCGGTCACGGGTGATTCCGCCCCGATCGCGCCCAGGGACGGTATGCGATGCTGCCGAACTGTTATGGCCTGGTTGGGCCATGGTGAAACACTGGGCAGGCATCAGGAGAAAGCCCGGGAACGGTCGACCCTTGCGGGAGGGACACGGTGGAGTCTGGCGCAGCGGCGCGGGGCGCAAGCACGCGCGCGAAAGGCGGACGAGCCCGGAACGGCGGGACGACCGAGGTGGACACGGCGGCCCTGAACCGGCTGCTGGTCGCCCTGGCCGCCATGCGGGACGGCAACTTCCGCAAGCGGCTCACGGTCTCCGGCGACGGGGTCATGGCCGAGATCGCGGCGGTGTTCAACGAGGCCGCGGACCGCAATCTGCATCTGACGGGTGAGCTGGCCCGGGTGCGCAGGGTCGTCGGACGTGAGGGAAAGCTCACGGAGCGGCTGGAGGTCGGCGCCTGCGAGGGGTCCTGGGCGGCGGCGATCGACGCGTCCAACGCGCTCGTCGACGATCTCGTACGACCCGTCTCCGAGGTGGGCCGGGTGCTGTCGGCGGTGTCCGAGGGTGACCTGGAACAGCGGATGGATCTGCGTTCGCGCAGCTCGGACAGTTCCTCGGAGCATCCGCTGCGCGGGGAGTTCCTGAAGGTCGGGCGGACGGTCAACGGGCTGGTCGACCAGTTGTCGGCGTTCACCGACGAGGTGACGCGGGTGGCCAGTGAGGTCGGCACCGAGGGCAAGCTCGGAGGCCAGGCGCGGGTGCGCGGGATGTCGGGCTCCTGGAAGGACCTCACCGAGTCCGTCAACACGATGGCCGCGCGGCTGACCGCGCAGGTGCGTGACATTGCTCTCGTCACCACGGCGGTGGCCAAGGGCGACCTCTCGCGGAAGGTCACCGTCCACGTCGAGGGGGAGATGCTGGAGCTGAAGAACACCGTCAACACGATGGTGGACCAGCTCTCCTCGTTCGCCTCCGAGGTGACGCGCGTCGCGCGCGAGGTCGGCACCGAGGGCGAGCTGGGCGGCCAGGCGCGGGTGCCCGGCGTCGCCGGCGTGTGGAAGGACCTCACCGACTCCGTCAACCTGATGGCGGGCAACCTCACGGCGCAGGTGCGGGGGATCGCGCAGGTCACCACGGCGGTCGCCAACGGCGATCTGTCGCAGCGGGTCACGGTCAGCGCGCGCGGTGAGGTGGCGCAGCTCGCCGACACGATGAACACCATGACGGAGACGCTGCGGACCTTCGCGGACGAAGTGACGCGGGTGGCGAACGAGGTCGGGGCCGAGGGCCAGCTCGGCGGGCAGGCACAGGTGCCGGGCGCCGCCGGCACCTGGAAGGACCTGACGGACTCGGTCAACACGGCGTTCCGCAACCTCACCGCGCAGGTGCGGGACATCGCGCAGGTGACGACGGCGGTGGCCAACGGCGATCTGTCGCAGACGGTCACGGTCGACGTCGCCGGGGAGATGCTGGAGTTGAAGAACACCGTCAACACGATGGTGGGGCAGCTCTCCGCGTTCGGCGCGGAAGTCACGCGGGTGGCGCGGGAGATCGGTGTCGAGGGTGAGCTGGGCGGCCAGGCGGCGGTGCCGGGCGCGGCGGGCACCTGGAAGGACCTCACCGACTCGGTGAACACCGCGTTCCGCAACCTCACGGGACAGGTCCGCAACATCGCGCAGGTGACGACCGCCGTCGCCAACGGTGACCTCTCGCAGAAGGTGACCGTCGACGTCTCCGGCGAGATGCTCCAGCTGAAGAACACCGTGAACACCATGGTGGACCAGCTGTCGTCCTTCGCCGACCAGGTCACGCGGATGGCCCGGGACGTGGGTACGGAGGGCCGGCTGGGCGGTCAGGCGCGGGTCGACGGCGTCAGCGGCACCTGGAAGGAGCTGACCGACTCCGTCAACTTCATGGCGGGGAACCTCACCTCGCAGGTGCGGCAGATCGCGCAGGTGACGACGGCGGTGGCGCGCGGTGACCTGTCGCAGAAGATCGATGTGGACGCGCGCGGCGAGATCCTGGAGCTGAAGAACACCATCAACACGATGGTCGACCAGCTCTCCGCCTTCGCCGAGCAGGTCACCCGCGTCGCCCGGGAGGTCGGGACCGACGGGCGGCTCGGCGGTCAGGCGCAGGTGCCGGGCGTCGCCGGGGTGTGGCGGGATCTGACGGACTCGGTGAACGGCATGGCCGGCAACCTCACGGCGCAGGTCCGCAACATCGCGCAGGTCGCGACGGCGGTCGCCCGCGGTGACCTGTCGCAGAAGATCGACGCGGATGCCCGGGGCGAGATCCTGGAGCTGAAGAACACGCTGAACACGATGGTCGACCAGCTGTCGTCGTTCGCGGACCAGGTGACCCGGGTGGCCCGGGAGGTCGGCACCGAGGGCATCCTCGGCGGTCAGGCCGAGGTGCAGGGCGTCAGCGGTACGTGGAAGGACCTCACCCAGTCCGTCAACGGCATGGCGAACAACCTGACCTCGCAGGTGCGCAACATCGCCGAGGTGACGACGGCGGTGGCCGACGGCGATCTGTCGAAGAAGATCACCGTCGACGCCAAGGGCGAGATCCTCGAACTGGTCACCACCGTCAACACGATGGTCGATCAGCTCTCGTCCTTCGCCGAGCAGGTCACCCGCGTCGCCCGTGAGGTGGGCACCGAGGGACAGCTCGGCGGGCAGGCGCGGGTGCCGGGCGCGACCGGTATCTGGCTGGACCTCACCGACAACGTCAACCTGATGGCCAACAACCTGACGATCCAGGTGCGGAACATCTCGCAGGTCGCGGCGGCGGTCGCCAACGGTGATCTGACGAAGAAGGTCACGGTCGAGGCGCGCGGTGAGGTCGCGCAGCTCGCCGACACCGTCAACACCATGGTCACCACCCTCTCGTCGTTCGCCGACGAGGTGACCCGGGTGGCGCGTGAGGTGGGCACCGACGGCATCCTGGGCGGCCAGGCACGTGTGCCCGGTGTCGCGGGGACGTGGAAGGACCTCACGGAGTCGGTGAACTCCATGGCCAACAACCTCACCGGCCAGGTCCGCAACATCGCGATGGTCACCACCGCGGTCGCCAAGGGTGACCTGACGAAGAAGATCGACGTGGACGCGCGGGGCGAGATCCTGGCGCTGAAGACCACCATCAACACCATGGTCGACCAGCTGTCGTCCTTCGCCGAGCAGGTCACCAGGGTGGCCCGGGAGGTGGGGACGGAGGGCCAGCTGGGCGGCCAGGCGCAGGTGCGGGGCGTGGCCGGCACCTGGAAGGACCTGACCGAGTCGGTGAACGAGATGGCGGGCAACCTCACCCGTCAGGTGCGGGCCATCGCCGCGGTCGCCGCGGCGGTCACCCTCGGCGACCACAACGTCCGTATCGACGTCGACGCGGCGGGCGAGATCCTGGAGCTCCAGGACAACGTCAACACCATGATCTCCACGCTCCGCGAGACCACGCTCGCCAACGAGGAGCAGGACTGGCTCAAGGGCAACCTCGCCCGGATCTCCGGTCTGATGCAGGGCCGCCGGGACCTCAAGGACGTCGCCACGCTCATCATGAGCGAGCTGTCGCCCGCGGTCTCCGCCCAGCACGGCGCGTTCTTCCTCGCCGCCCGGCCCGACGGCCAGGAGCTGGGCGCCGACGGCGGTGAGCGCGGCGCGTACGAGCTGCGGCTGATGGGGTCGTACGGCTATGCCATGGGGGCGATGCCGACGACGTTCAAGCCGGGCGAGACGCTGATCGGGACGGCCGCCGAGGAGGGCCGCACGATCCTGGTGGAGAACGTGCCCTCCGGCTATCTGAAGATCGCGTCCGGGCTGGGGGAGGCGCCGCCGGCGAACGTGATCGTGCTGCCGGTGCTCTTCGAGGACAAGGTGCTGGGCGTGATCGAGCTGGCGTCGTTCCAGCCGTTCACCCAGATCCAGAAGGACTTCCTCAGCCAGATCGCCGAGATGATTGCGACAAGTGTCAACACCATCTCGGTCAACACCAAGACGGAGGTGCTGCTCCAGCAGTCGCAGGAGCTGACCGAGCAGCTGAAGGAGCGTTCCGCCGAGCTGGAAAGCCGGCAGAAGGCGCTGGAGCTGTCCAACTCCGAGCTGGAGGAGAAGGCCGAGCAGCTGCGGGCGCAGAACCGCGACATCGAGGTGAAGAACACCGAGATCGAGGAGGCGCGGCAGGTCCTGGAGGAGCGCGCCGAACAGCTCGCGGTCTCGATGCGCTACAAGTCGGAGTTCCTGGCGAACATGTCGCACGAACTGCGGACGCCGCTCAACTCCCTGTTGATTCTCGCCAAGTTGCTGGCCGACAACGCCGAGGGGAACCTCTCCCCGAAGCAGGTGGAGTTCGCCGAGACGATCCACGGGGCGGGCAGCGATCTGCTCCAGCTGATCAACGACATCCTCGATCTGTCCAAGGTCGAGGCGGGCAAGATGGACGTCTCGCCGACGCGGATCGCGCTGGTCCAGCTGGTCGACTACGTCGAGGCGACGTTCCGTCCGCTGACCGCGGAGAAGGGCCTGGAGTTCGCCGTCCGGGTCTCGCCCGATCTGCCGTCCACCCTGCACACCGACGAGCAGCGGCTGCTGCAGGTGCTGCGCAACCTGCTGTCGAACGCGGTGAAGTTCACCGACAGCGGCAACGTCGAACTGGTCATCCGGCCGGCCGGGTCGGACGTCCCGGTGGCCATCCGCGAGCAGCTCCTGGAGCACGGTTCGCTGCGTGACCCGGACGCCGAGATGATCGCCTTCTCGGTGACCGACACCGGTATCGGCATCGCGTCCAGCAAGATGCGTGTGATCTTCGAGGCGTTCAAGCAGGCGGACGGCACGACCAGCCGGAAGTACGGCGGTACGGGCCTGGGCCTGTCGATCAGCCGGGAGATCGCGCGGCTGCTGGGCGGCGAGATCCACGCCGCGAGCGAGCCGGGCCGCGGCTCGACGTTCACGCTGTACCTGCCGCAGAACCCGGGCGGGCTGCCGCCGCAGGGCTACCCGGCGCTGGTGGCCGGGGGCCTGGCGATGGACGCCGAGGCGCGCGAGACGGAGGTCGGGCGGCAGGCGGCCGAGGAGGCGGCGCGGGTGGCCGAGGAGCAGGCGTCGGTGGGCGCGCTGAGCCGCCGGCGCCGGCGCGGGCTGACCGGTGGCGCGCGCCGGGCGGCGCTGCCCGCCCCGCAGCGGTCCGAGAGCGTCGCGCCCGAGCCGCCGGCACCGGTGTGGCAGGCGGAGGAGCAGTGGCTCGGCAACGGCCAGGACCTGGTGGAACCGGCCGCGAGCGGCGGCTTCCACGGGGAGAAGGTGCTCATCGTCGACGACGACATCCGGAACGTCTTCGCGCTGACCAGTGTCCTGGAGCAGCACGGTCTGTCGGTGCTCTACGCGGAGAACGGCCGGGAGGGCATCGAGGTCCTGGAACAGCACGACGACGTCGTCCTGGTGCTGATGGACATCATGATGCCGGAGATGGACGGCTACGCCACGACGGCGGCGATCCGGAGGATGCCGCAGTTCGCGGGGTTGCCGATCATCGCGCTGACCGCCAAGGCGATGAAGGGCGACCGGGAGAAGAGCATCGAGTCCGGTGCTTCGGACTACGTCACCAAGCCGGTCGACACCGACCATCTGTTGTCGGTCATGGAGCAATGGATGCGCGCGAGGTGACGGAGCGTCCAGTATGGAAGCGGAAGAGGATCACCGGATGCTGAGGCACGGTGGCCGCGGACGTGGCGCGACGCACGGCGGGGGAACCTTCCGGCCCCCTCCGGCGTTTCCGCTACGTACACGGTGACATCGCGGTGACAGGGTGTGGCGACGAGCGGGGTGCAGCTACGATGACCGGCACAAGGACGGGCGGCATGACGGAGTCGCCCCTTGGGGCGGCGTCCGGTTCTTCCCCAAGTCCTTCGGACAGGGGAGGCCCCATGCCGGGGCGAGGAGGTCGGGCCATGGTGCAGAAGGCCAAGATCCTCCTGGTCGATGACCGGCCGGAGAATCTGCTGGCGCTGGAGGCGATCCTCTCCGCGCTCGATCAGACGCTGGTGCGGGCATCGTCCGGGGAGGAAGCGCTCAAGGCGCTGCTCACGGATGATTTCGCGGTGATCCTGCTCGATGTGCAGATGCCGGGGATGGACGGTTTCGAGACCGCGGCGCACATCAAGCGCCGTGAGCGCACCCGTGACATCCCGATCATCTTCCTGACGGCGATCAACCACGGCCCGCACCACACCTTCCGGGGCTATGCCGCCGGCGCGGTGGACTACATCTCCAAGCCGTTCGACCCCTGGGTGCTGCGCGCGAAGGTCTCGGTCTTCGTCGAGCTGTACATGAAGAACTGCCAACTGCGGGAGCAGGCGTCGCTGTTGCGGCTCCAGCTGGAGGGCGGCCGGGTCGACGAGGCGAAGGAGTCGGCCGGGCTGCTCGCGGAGCTGTCGGCGCGGCTCGCGGCGGTCGAGGAGCAGGCGGAGGCGCTGTCCAAGCAGCTGGACGAGTCGGCGGACGCGGCGGCGGTGGCGACCGCCGCCCATCTGGAGCGGAAGCTGACCGGGCTGCGGCGGGCGCTGGATGCGCTGGAGCCGGGGGCGGGCGGCGCCGCGGGCTGACCGCCGGGCCGCCGCCGTTCGGCTGACGGCCGCTCACGCACCGTGGGGGACACCCGTCCTGACATTCCGGTACGACACGTTCGGGTGAAGCGCCGTGCGCTCGTGTCTGCTCCGGCGGCGCCTGTAATCTCGTCACCATGGCCTCACGTACGTCCGGCAAGGGAACCCCACGCACGGCGGGCCCCTCGAAGCAGCGCGCCGGAGCGTCCGGGGGCGCCGCCAAGAAGACCGCCCCGAAGAAGGCGGCGGCACGCAAGCCGCCGGCGAAGAAGACCGCCGCGAAGACGCCGCCCCGCAAGGCGCCCGCCAAGCGGGCCCCGGCGAAGAAGGCGCCGCCGAAACCGGCACCGTCCCCGACCGGTGGCATCGTCCGTCTGCTGCGCGGCTGCGGCCGGGCGTGCGGTGTGGTGTTCCGCGGTATGGGCCGCGGCGCGAAGAACCTCGACCCGGCGCACCGCAAGGACGGCCTCGGGCTGCTGCTGCTGGGGATCGCCCTGGTCGTCGCGGCGGGTACCTGGTCCAACCTCAGCGGCCCGGTCGGTGATCTCGTCGAACTGCTGGTGACCGGCGCGTTCGGGCGGCTCGACCTGGTCGCGCCGATCCTGCTGGCCGGGATCGCCATCCGGCTGATCCGCCACCCCGAGCAGCCGGAGGCCAACGGCCGGATCGTGATCGGGCTCTCCGCGCTGGTCATCGGCGTCCTCGGGCAGGTCGCCATCGCCTGCGGGTCGCCGGGGCGGGACGACGCCGTGGGGGTGCGGGACGCCGGCGGCTATGTCGGCTGGGCGGTCTCCAAGCCACTGATCTTCACCCTCGGGCAGATGCTGGCGGTGGCGCTGCTGGTGCTGCTGACGGTGTTCGGCCTGCTGGTCGTCACGGCCACCCCGGTCAACGCCATCCCGCAGCGGCTGCGGGCGCTCGGCGCCCGGCTCGGTGTGCTGGAGGCCGAGCCGGAGGCGGAGTGGGCGGACTGGGCCGACGGCGAGGAGGAGTGGGAGGAGCGCCCGGCGCGCCGCTCCCGCCGGTCCGTCGCCGCGGAGGCGGGCGACCCGGACGCGCTGGAGGCGGAGGCGCTGGCCGAGCGGCGGCAACCGCGCAAGGAACGCAAGGAACCGGCGCCGCCCGCCGTGGCACGGCCCAAGGACGCCGTGGACGTCGCGGCGGAGGCCGCGGCGGCGCTGGACGGCGCGGTGTTGCACGGCGTCCAGCCCTCCCCGATCGTCGCCGGTCTCAGCAGCGGCGTCTCCGGCGAGCGCCGGGGCGGCGGCGAGGGGAGCGCCCCGTCCGGTGCGGTGCCCCCGGCCCGCGCCGCGCAGCCGCCGGCGGACGGTCCGCCGTCGGTGCCGGACTTCACCAAGACGCCGAAGGAGCCGGACGGCGCGCTGCCCGCCCGCGCGGAGCAGCTCCAGCTCGCGGGCGGCGCCTCCTACTCGCTGCCCGCGCTGGACCTGCTCTCCCGGGGCGGCCCGGGCAAGACCCGCAGCGCCGCCAACGACGCGATAGTGGCCGCGCTGACCAACGTCTTCCAGGAGTTCAAGGTCGACGCGGCGGTCACCGGCTTCACCCGCGGTCCGACGGTCACCCGGTACGAGGTCGAGCTGGGCCCGGCGGTCAAGGTCGAGAAGATCACCGCGCTGGCGAAGAACATCGCGTACGCGGTGGCCAGCCCGGATGTGCGGATCATCAGTCCCATCCCCGGCAAGTCCGCGGTCGGCATCGAGATCCCCAACACCGACCGCGAGATGGTCAACCTCGGCGATGTGCTGCGGCTGGCCGACGCGGCGGGCGACGAGCATCCGATGCTCGTGGCGCTCGGCAAGGACGTCGAGGGCGGCTACGTCATGGCCAACATGGCGAAGATGCCGCACATCCTCGTCGCCGGTGCCACCGGTTCCGGTAAGTCCTCGTGCATCAACTGTCTGATCACCTCGGTGATGGTCCGGGCCACGCCGGAGGACGTGCGGATGGTGCTGGTCGACCCCAAGCGCGTCGAGCTGACCGCGTACGAGGGCATCCCGCACCTGATCACGCCGATCATCACCAACCCGAAGCGGGCGGCCGAGGCGCTGCAGTGGGTCGTGCGCGAGATGGATCTGCGCTACGACGACCTCGCGGCGTACGGCTACCGCCACATCGACGACTTCAACGAGGCGGTCCGCAACGGCAAGGTCAAGCCGCCCGAGGGCAGCGGGCGCGAGCTGGCGCCCTATCCGTATCTGCTGGTCATCGTGGACGAGCTGGCGGACCTGATGATGGTCGCGCCGCGGGACGTCGAGGACGCGATCGTCCGTATCACGCAGCTGGCGCGGGCGGCCGGTATCCACCTGGTGCTCGCCACCCAGCGGCCGTCGGTCGACGTCGTCACGGGTCTGATCAAGGCGAACGTCCCCTCCCGGCTCGCCTTCGCGACGTCCTCGCTCGCCGACAGCCGGGTCATCCTCGACCAGCCGGGCGCGGAGAAGCTGATCGGCAAGGGCGACGGCCTCTTCCTGCCGATGGGTGCCAACAAACCGGTCCGGATGCAGGGCGCGTTCGTCACCGAGGCCGAGGTGGCCGCGGTGGTGCAGCACTGCAAGGATCAGATGGCGCCGGTCTTCCGTGACGACGTGACGGTCGGCGGCAAGCAGAAGAAGGAGATCGACGAGGACATCGGCGACGATCTCGACCTGCTGTGCCAGGCCGCGGAGCTGGTGGTCTCGACGCAGTTCGGCTCCACCTCCATGCTCCAGCGCAAGCTGCGGGTGGGCTTCGCCAAGGCGGGCCGGCTGATGGACCTGATGGAGTCGCGGAACATCGTCGGGCCGAGCGAGGGTTCCAAGGCCCGCGACGTCCTGGTGAAGCCGGACGAGCTGGACGGAGTGCTCGGAGTGATCCGGGGGGAGGCTTCCGGGTAGAAAAAACCCGGGCATTCACCCGTACGAGTCATGCGTGCGGGCGCCAAAGCAACCGTTTCTCCTGCCGATACGTCAAGTTGAGGGAGGTGAGGGAACGATGCTTCACCAGCGGAGCCGGAGGCGTCGCCGCCGGCGTACCGATGGCGTACGGACTCCGTCCGCCCGCTTGCCCGTCCCTTTCGGTCCACCCCTAGACTGAACGTCCAGCAGGTGGCTACACGCTCGAAAGGCGCCCCCGTGTCCATCGGCAACTCCCCAACTGACGACCGGCCTTCCGTCGGTCGAGCCATCCAGCAGGCCCGTATCGCGGCGCGGCTGACCGTCGAAGAGGTCAGTGCGTCGACACGGGTGCGTATCCCCCTTGTCCACGCGATCGAACAGGACGACTTCTCCCGCTGCGGCGGCGACGTCTACGCCCGGGGCCACCTGCGTACGCTCGCCCGCGCCGTCCATCTCGATCCCGGTCCGCTGATCGAGCAGTTCGACGCCGAGCACGGTGGCCGGCCCGAGCCGACGCCCGCTGCGCCGCTCTTCGAGGCCGAGCGGATCCGGCCCGAGCGGCGCCGCCCCAACTGGACGGCCGCGATGGTCGCCGCGATCGTCGCGGTGGTCGGCTTCGTCGGCTTCACGCTGTTCAGCGACGGCGGGCAGGGCGGCGGGATCTCGGTCGCCGGAGGCGACACCAACCCCGAGAAGAAGCCCGCCCCGCACCCGCACACCACGCCTGCCAAGCACCCCCGAGCCGACCCGGAGCCCTCCGACAGCGCCATCGCCGGGCTGCCGAAGGACAAGGTGACGATCAAGGTCATCGGCCGCGACGGCCAGAGCTGGATCTCCGCGAAGGACGCCAACGGCAAGCTGCTGGCGGACGGTCTGCTGCGGGAGGGCGAGTCCAAGACCTTCACCGACAAGGAACGCATCGACCTCGTCCTCGGCAACGCCGGAGCCGTGCAGCTGTACGTCAACGGCAAGGAGGTCAAGGAGGTCGGCGACCAGGGCTCCGTGGAGCGGCTGAGCTACACCCCGGGCGACCCGCAGGCCGGCTGAGCAGGCCGGGCATCCTCCGCCGCCGTGCGCTTCCCGGACACCGGAAAGCGCACGGCGGCGGACCTGCGCGCGAGGGGTACGTCCGGGACGAAGTAGGCTGAGCCCCATGCCCGAACGCCGTACCGTCGCCCTTGTCACTCTTGGCTGCGCCCGTAACGAGGTGGACTCGGAGGAGCTCGCAGGCCGCCTGGCAGCGGACGGCTGGGACCTCGTCGAGGACGCCGCCGATGCCGATGTCGCCGTCGTCAACACCTGCGGCTTCGTCGAAGCCGCCAAGAAGGACTCCGTCGACGCCCTGCTGGAAGCCAACGATCTGAAGGATCACGGCCGCACCCAGGCCGTCGTCGCCGTCGGCTGCATGGCCGAGCGCTACGGCAAGGAGCTGGCCTCGGCGCTGCCCGAGGCCGACGGTGTGCTCGGCTTCGACGACTACACCGACATCTCCGACCGCCTCCAGACCATCCTCAGCGGCGGCAACGTCGAGGCGCACGCCCCGCGCGACCGCCGGGCGCTGCTGCCGATCAGCCCCGCCGAGCGGCAGACCGCCGAAGCGGTCGCGCTGCCCGGCCACGCGCAGGACACCCCGCCCGAGGACCTGCCGGAGGGCGTGGCGCCGGCCTCCGGGCCGCGGGCGCCGCTGCGCCGCAGACTCGGCAGCAGTCCGGTGGCGTCGGTCAAGCTCGCCTCCGGGTGCGACCGGCGCTGCTCGTTCTGCGCCATCCCCTCGTTCCGCGGTTCGTTCATCTCGCGGCGCCCCTCGGACGTCCTCGGCGAGACCCGCTGGCTGGCGGAGCAGGGCGTCAAGGAGATCATGCTGGTCTCCGAGAACAACACCTCCTACGGCAAGGACCTCGGCGACATCCGCCTGCTGGAGACGCTGCTGCCGGAGCTGGCCGCCGTCGACGGCATCGAGCGGATCCGGGTCAGCTACCTCCAGCCCGCCGAGATGCGGCCCGGGCTGATCGACGTCCTCACCTCCACCGACAAGGTGGCGCCCTACTTCGACCTCTCCTTCCAGCACGCGGCGCCCGGGGTGCTGCGCCGGATGCGGCGCTTCGGCGACACCGACCGCTTCCTGGAGCTGCTGGAGCAGATCCGCGCCAAGGCGCCCGAGGCCGGCGCCCGCTCCAACTTCATCGTCGGCTTCCCCGGCGAGAGCGAGGACGACGTCGCCGAGCTGGAGCGCTTCCTCACCGGCGCGCGGCTCGACGCGATCGGCGTCTTCGGCTACTCCGACGAGGACGGCACCGAGGCCGCCTCGTACGCGGACAAGACCGATCCGGACGTCGTCGCCGAGCGGCTGGCGCGGATGTCGCGGCTGGCCGAGGAGCTGACCGCGCAGCGTGCCGAGGAGCGCATCGGCGACACCGTCCGGGTGCTGGTCGACCGGATCGACGAGGAGGAGGGCGTGGTGGGCCGGGGCGCCCACCAGGCGCCCGAGACCGACGGCGTCACGCTGCTGCGGGGCGCGGACGACCTGACGCCCGGCCGGATGGTCGAGGCGAAGGTCGTCGCGAGCGAGGGCGTGGACCTGATCGCCGAGGTGTGCACCTCCGAGGGGGCGGGCAGATGACGCCGCTGCCGGCTTCCGCCACCGGCGGGCCGCGCCCGGCGGCGGTCCGGCAGGCCGGGCTGTGGAACATCGCCAACGTCCTGACGATGCTGCGACTGGTCCTGGTGCCGGCCTTCGTACTGCTGCTGATGCACGGCGACGGCCGGGACCCGGTGTGGCGCTCGTTCGCCTGGGCCGCGTTCGCCGTCGCCATGATCACCGATGTCTTCGACGGACACCTGGCCCGCTCGTACAACCTCGTCACCGACTTCGGGAAGATCGCCGACCCGATCGCCGACAAGGCGATCATGGGCGCGGCGCTGATCTGTCTGTCGCTGCTGGGCGATCTGCCGTGGTGGGTGACGGGCGTGATCCTCTTCCGGGAGCTGGGTGTCACGCTGCTGCGGTTCTGGGTGATCAAGCACGGCGTGATTCCGGCCAGTCGTGGCGGCAAGATCAAGACATTGGCACAGGGCACCGCGGTCGGGATGTACGTCCTGGTCCTCACCGGTCCGCTGGCCACGTTCCGCTGGTGGGTGATGGCGGTCGCCGTCGCGCTGACCGTCGCGACCGGCCTCGACTACGTGCGTCAGGCCGTCACGCTGCGCCGGGCCGGACTGGCCCGCGAGCGCGCCGAGCGGGACGCCGTACGGTGACCGGGCCGGCGGCGCGGGCGCTGGAGCTGCTCGCCGCGCGGGGTGAGACCCTCGCGGCGGCCGAGTCGCTCACCGGCGGCCTGGTCGCCGCCGGGCTGACCGCCGTGCCCGGGGCCTCGCGGGTGGTGCGCGGTGCGGTGACCGCGTACGCCACCGATGTCAAGCGTTCCGTCCTGGGCGTCGACGGCGCGCTGCTCGCCGCGCGGGGCGCGGTGGACGGCGAGGTCGCGCGGCAGATGGCGTGCGGGGTGCGGCGGCTGCTGGACGCCGACTGGGGCGTCGCCACCACCGGGGTGGCCGGCCCGGACCCGCAGGACGGACAGCCGGTGGGCACCGTCTACGTCGCGGTCTGCGGCCCCGGTCGGGCGACCGCGGTGCGGCGGCTGGCCCTGGAGGGTGACCGCGAGGGGATCCGCGCGGGCAGCGTCGCGGCCGTGATCGGGCTGCTGCTCGGCGAACTGGCAGAAAATACGGGGGCACAGGATACGGAACAACACGGGGGGAAGGGATGTTTACAGCCCTGAGTGAACACGTACCGGCGCCCGGCACGGCTACGGCCGGAGGCGGTACGGTGGGGCGAGAAGGATCCGGATCCGAGGTCCGAGGAGGGAGCCAGCGATGATTCTGCTTCGTCGCCTGCTGGGTGACGTGCTGCGCCGACAGCGTCAGCGCCAAGGCCGCACCCTGCGCGAGGTCTCTTCCTCCGCCCGGGTGTCGCTCGGCTATTTGTCCGAGGTCGAACGAGGACAGAAGGAAGCGTCGTCCGAACTGCTCTCGTCGATCTGTGACGCGCTGGATGTGCGCATGTCCGAGCTGATGCGTGAGGTCAGCGACGAGCTGGCGCTCGCCGAACTGGCCCAGTCCGCGGCCGCGACCGACCCGGTGCCCGCACCGGTGCGGCCCACGTTCAACGCCGTGTCCGTCGCCTCCCTGACGGGTGTGGCGGAGGACCGCGTGACGATCAAGTCGCCCGCCGATGTGGTGGCCGGCGTCGCCGCCTGACGCACTGCACAGACCATCCGCGGAGCCCCGCCCGGTGATCACCGGGCGGGGCTCCGTGCCGTTCGGGCCCGGAGACGACCGGTGGCATCCGCACGCATCCTTGGGCCGAGCGGGTCCGGTGCCCCGTGCCACCGCTCGACTGCTCGCTGCCGACCGATCGTTTATACGATGACCGGACCCGTACATTCCCGAACGTTTCGGGCCTCTGGTGCCGGGGCGTTCGTCCCCTGGAGGAGGAGCTGGATGTCTGTGGTCACGAGCCCGCTGTCCGACGCCGACCGTGCCGTCGTGGGGAAGGCCCTGCAGGGCGCCCTGGTCGATCTGGTGGATCTCTCCCTCATCGCCAAGCAGGTGCACTGGAACGTCGTCGGTCCGCGGTTCCGCTCCGTCCATCTCCAGCTCGACGAGGTGGTCGCCTCCGCGCGGTTGCACGCGGACGAGGTCGCCGAGCGGGCGTCCGCGGTGGGGGTGCCGCCGGACGGCCGGGCGGCGACGGTCGCCAGGACCACCGGTATCGCGGAGATCGCGGACGGCTGGATCAAGGTCGAGGACGGGGTCACGGCGCTGGTCACCGCATTGGGGGTGGTCATCGGGCGGATGCGGGAGCGGATCGACGCGACCGGGACGCCCGACCCCGTCACCCAGGACCTGCTGATCGGCCTCACCGCCGACCTGGAGAAACACCACTGGATGTTCCAGGCCGAGGCCCACTGACGGCCGCCGGACGCCCGCCGCGCGTTGGCGCCACCGGCGCGGCCGTCCGGAGGCGTGCGCGGGGCCCCGGGCGGCGGGCGGGCGCGGCGCACGCATGCGCCGGGGGAGCGCCGATGCGCCCTGCCACACCGTCACCGGGCGCCACTAGCGTCGTACGGGGCAGCGGTGGAGCCCGGACGGCGGCCCGGCCGGAGGAGGCGGCGATGAGCGGACACGGAGCAGCCAGGCGCGCACCGGCCGGCCGGAGGGGCGGCCGGCCGGGACCGCGGGCCGGTTCCCGGGGGCGGGTCGTGATCGCGGTGCTGGCCGGGGCGGTGTGGTGGTGGGCGGTGGCCCGGCTGGTGTGGTGGCCGGCCGGCGCGGGACCGGTCGAATCGGCGGTGGCCGCGGGCGGCTGGGGGCTGAGCCTGCTGCCGGTGCACTGCGTGCCGTGGGCGGGACGGCGCCGGCGGCGGGGCGCAGGTGGCCGGGGCCGGGGGATCCTGCCGCCCGGCGGGTGGCGGGCCGTGGGGGAGGACGTGGTGCGGGGGGTGTTCCGGGGGGAGCGGGGCTGAGGCCCGGGGTGCGGTGCGGGAGCCCGGGTCCGGGCGGGGCGCGTGGGGCCGCGGGTGGGGGGTGGGGACGGTGGCCGGGTGCGGGCAGCCGGGTGCGGGCCGGGCGGCGAGCCGGGTGCGGGCGTTCGGGCGGGCCGGGGGGACGGTGCGGGCCGCGGGCGTGTCCGTCAGGGGGCAGGGGCGGGGCCCGGCTGGCAGCGGGGGCACCAGTAGGTGACGCGGGCGCCGGGGGCGGGACCGGGCGCGGTGTGGCGTACGGGGGTGCCGCAGCGGAGGCAGGGGCGGTCGGCCCGGTCGTAGACCCAGAGGCGGCGGTCGGGGCGGGAGCCGGGGACGGTGCGGCGGGCGGGGCGGTCCTTGTTGGCGTCCAGGAGTTTCCTGGCGAGGGCCGGTGCGCGGGCGGGGTCGGGGAGCTGTCCGATCGGCAGCCAGGGGGAGGCGCCGAGGAGGAAGCACAGCTCGCATCTGTAGACGTTGCCGAGCCCGGCGAGACGGCGCTGGTCGAGCAGGGCTTCGCCGAGCGGGTGGTCCGGGGCGGTGAGCAGGCGGCGCAGCGCCTCATCGGGGTCCCAGTCCGGACCCAGCGGATCGGGGCCCAGGTGCCCCACGACGCGGTGCTCGTCGGCGGTCCGCACCAGCTCCAGTACGGGCAGCCGGAAGCCGACGACGGTGTGGTGCGCCGTGCCGAGCACCGCCCGGATCTGGTGCGCGGGGCCGCCGCGCCACCGCTCCCCGGCCGCGTGGATCCGCCAGGCACCGTCCATCCGCAGATGCGTGTGGAGGGTCAGACCGCCCTCGACGCGGAGGAGCAGATGCTTGCCGCGCGACACCACCTCCTGGACCGTCCGGCCCGACAGATCGGCCGTCGCGAGCCGCGGCACGCGCAGCTCGCACCGGACCAGCACCTCTCCGGCCAGCGCCTCGTGCAACTGCCGGGCGAGCCGCCAGACCGTGTCACCTTCGGGCATGGGTCCATGATGCTCGCGGCGAGGCGCGTACGGGCTGCCGCCTGCTGCCGGGGGTGTGCGCGGTGCGCGGCCGCCCGGGTCGTGCGTGGCTCGGGCGGGGGCCCACGCCCGGCTCGGCGTGCGGCATGTGGGACGGGCCGGGGCCGTGAGCCCGCCTCGCCCCTCCGCCCGCCCTCAGGCCCGCATCCGCAGGCCCCGAGGGGTGGGGTGGAACCCCGCCTCCTCCAACAGGGCGGCGAACGGGGAGGTCAGGGCCGATATGCCGTTGATCCGCTCGGTGGTGACCGTGCCCAGGGCACCCGCGCGGGCGAGGGCGGCCAGCGCCTCGACCGCCTCGCGCAGCCGGGCGTCGGGCCGGGGGCCGTCCGCGTCCGTGCCGAGCGGCCACAGCAGCAGGGTCTTGCCGCCGCGCTCCATGTAGAGAGTCAGCTCGCCATCGACCAGGACGACCAGGGAACCGGCCTTCCGGCCCGGCTTGTGGGCGCAGCCCGCGGGCGGCTCGGGCCACGGCAGGGCCGCGCCGTACGCGTTGGCCGGGTCGGCCGCCGCGAGCACCACCGCCCGCTGCGGGCCGTCGCCCCGCCGGTCCGCAGCGGGGGCGAAACCGTCCGCGGCATCGCGCTCGCGGCGGTTGTGCACCGCGCGGAGCCGGTCGACCGCACCGTCCATCGCGAACTGGGCCGCACCCAGCCCCTCCACGACATAGCCGCGGCGTGCCTGCCCGCTCTCCTCGAACGCGGCCAGCACGCGGTACGCAGCCGAGAAGCCGCCCTCGACGCCCTCCGCCGCGACCGCGCCGCGGGTGACGATGCCGTGGCGGTCCAGGAGCGTACGGGCCAGGGCGTGTGCGCGGTGCGTCGGATCGGGCTCCGGGGCGGGCAGCAGCGACCAGCGGCCACCCGCGGTCGGCGGGCCGGACCGCGATGCGGCCGGCCGGCCGGTGCGCACCGCCGAGGCGGTGCCGTAGCGGCCCCGGGGCACGGAGCGCCGGGCGCGGTGCGCGGTGGAACCGGCCGTGCGGCCCGAGCCGAGGAGGGCGCGCAGCGGGGCCAGGGTGTCGTTGGTGAGCCGGCCCGACCACGTCAGGTCCCAGAGGGCATCGGCGAGTTGCGGATCGGTGACCTCGGGGTGGGTGGTGGCGCGGACCCGGTCGGCGAGCTGACGGAAGAACAGGCCGTACCCGGGCGCGAGCGCGTCCAGGACGGAGGCGTGCAGCGCCGACAGCTCCAGGGGCAGCGGCGGCGCCAGCGACAGCGGTGCGGTGTCGGCGAGATGGAGGGTGAGCCAGCCGTCCTTGCCGGGCAGCGCACCCGCGCCCGCCCACACCACCTCGCCGGTGGCGGTGAGTTCGTCGAGCAGCGCGGGGGAGTAGTCCGCGACGCGGGACGGCAGGACGAGCTTCTCCAGCGCCGAGGCGGGCACCGGCGCGCCCTGCAACTGCTCGACGGCGCGCACCAGCCCGTCGAGACCGCGCAGCCCGGGGGCGGCGCCCTGCGGCGGACGGGCGGCGCTCGGGGCGAGCCGCGGCGTGCCGACCTGCTGCCACCGGGGCAGGAACGCGGCCAGCGCGGCGGGCGGCACCGGCTCCAGCTCCTCGCGCAGCGCCGCCAGCGAACGGCGCCGCAGCCGCCGCAGCACCTGCGCGTCGCACCACTCCTGGCCCATGCCGTGGACGGGGGCGGCGCTCTGCGCCTCCGGGGAAGGGGGATGGGCGGCGGGCGGGCGGAACTCGCCCTGCACCAGACGGCCGGAGGCCGCCAGCCGCTGGAGGGCGCCGTCGGTGACGGCCGGGCCCAGACCGAAGCGGGCCGCGGCCTGCTCGGAGGTGAACGGACCGTGGGTGCGGGCGTACCGGGACAGCAGATCGCCCAGCGGATCGGCGACCGGCTCGGTGAACGCCTCCGGGACGCCCACCGGCAGCGCCGTGCCCAGGGCGTCGCGGAGCCGTCCGGCGTCCTCGATCGCGGCCCAGTGCGCGGCGCCCGCCAGCCGCACCGGGATCGCCCGGCGGGCCGCGGCCAGCTCCTCGGCCCACGCCGGGTCGGCGCCCCGCTCGGCCAGCTCCGCACCGGTCAGCGGGCCCAGCACCCGCAGCAGATCGGCGACGCCCTCGGCGTCCTTGACCCGGCGGTCGTCGGTGCGCCACTGCAACTCCCGCTCCAGCTCCGCCAGCACCTCCGGATCCAGCAGCTCCCGCAGCTCCGCCCGGCCCAGCAGCTCCGCCAGGAGCCGGGAGTCCAGCGACAGTGCGGCGGCCCGGCGCTCGGCGAGCGGGGAGTCGCCCTCGTACAGGAACTGTGCGACGTAGCCGAAGAGGAGGGAGCGGGCGAACGGGGACGGCTCCGGGGTGGTGACCTCCACCAGGCGGACCCGGCGGGCCTCGATGTCGCCCATCAGCTCCGTCAGCCCGGGCACGTCGAACACGTCCTGGAGGCATTCGCGGACCGCCTCCAGGACGATCGGGAACGAGCCGAACTCGCTCGCCACCTGGAGGAGTTGCGCCGCGCGCTGACGCTGCTGCCACAGCGGGGTGCGTCTGCCGGGGCTGCGCCGCGGCAGCAGCAGGGCGCGCGCCGCGCACTCCCGGAAGCGGGAGGCGAACAGCGCCGAGCCGCCCACCTGGTCGGTGACCAGCTGATCGACGTCACCGGAGTCGAGGACGACGTCGGCGGCGCCGACCGGCGACTGCTCCGGGTCGAACTCCGTGCCCGCCGCGGGACCTGCGCCGCCGCCCGGCCCGTCGAGGAGGTCGAGGCCCAGCAGATCCGCGTCGGGCAGCCGCAGCACGATGCCGTCGTCGGCGTGCATCACCTGGGCGTCGATGCCGTGGCGCTCGGCCAGCTTCGCCCCGAGGGCGAGCGCCCACGGGGCGTGCACCTGTGCGCCGAAGGGGGAGTGCACCACGACGCGCCAGTCGCCCAGCTCGTCCCGGAACCGCTCCACGACGACGGTGCGGTCGTCCGGTACATGGCCGCACGCCTGCCGCTGCTCGGTGAGGTAGCCGAGGACGTTGTCGCAGGCCCAGTCGTCGAGACCGGCGGCGGCGAGCCGGGCCCGCGCCTCCTCGGGGGCCAGCGCCCCGATCTCCCGGAGGAACGCGCCGAGCGCCCGGCCCAGCTCCAGGGGGCGGCCCAGCTGATCGCCCTTCCAGAAGGGCAGGCGGCCCGGCACTCCGGGCGCGGGGGTCACCAGGACGCGGTCGCGGGTGATGTCCTCGATGCGCCAGGAGGTCGTGCCGAGGGTGAAGACGTCGCCGACGCGGGACTCGTAGACCATCTCCTCGTCCAGCTCACCGACCCGGCGGCCGCCGCCCTTGCCGTCGCCGCCGGCCAGGAAGACGCCGAACAGTCCGCGGTCGGGGATCGTGCCGCCGGAGGTGACGGCGAGCCGCTGGGCGCCGGGGCGGCCGGTCACCGTCTGCGCGACGCGGTCCCACACCAGGCGCGGCCGCAGCTCGGCGAAGGCGTCGGAGGGATAGCGGCCGGCCAGCATGTCCAGGACGGAGGTGAACGCCGACTCCGGGAGGGAGGCGAACGGCGCCGCGCGGCGCACCAGGGCCAGCAGCTCCCCGACGTCCCAGGTGTCCAGCGCCGTCATCGCCACGAGCTGCTGCGCCAGGACGTCGAGCGGATTGGCGGGCACCCGCAGCGCCTCGATGGCGCCCGTCCGCATCCGCTCGGTGACCACGGCCGCCTGCACCAGGTCGCCGCGGTACTTCGGGAAGACGATGCCCTTCGACACCGCGCCCACCTGGTGCCCGGCCCGGCCCACCCGCTGGAGCCCGGACGCCACCGACGGCGGCGACTCGACCTGGATCACCAGATCGACCGCGCCCATGTCGATGCCCAGCTCCAGGCTGGAGGTGGCGACGACGGCCGGCAGCCGCCCCGCCTTGAGGTCCTCCTCCACCAGGGCCCGCTGCTCCTTGGAGACCGAACCGTGGTGGGCGCGGGCCAGCACCGGCGGTGCGCCCTTGGCGGCGCCGGACTCGGCCATCAGCTCGGCCGGGGAGTGGTGCTCCGGCAGCGGCTCGCCGGTGGCCCGCTCGTGGGCGATCTCGTTGAGGCGGTTGCAGAGCCGCTCCGCCAGGCGGCGGGAGTTGGCGAAGACGATCGTCGAGCGGTGGTCCTGCACCAGATCGGCGATCCGCTCCTCGACCTGCGGCCAGATCGACGGCTTCTCCCCGCTCTCGCCCTCCCGTACGGGCGAGCCGCCCAACTCGCCCATGTCCTCCACCGGGACGACCACCGACAGGTCGAACCGCTTCCCGGACGGCGGCTGCACGATCTCCACCCGGCGCCGCGGCGAGAGATAGCGGGCCACCTCCTCCACCGGGCGGACCGTCGCCGACAGCCCGATGCGGCGTGCCGGACGCGGCAGCAGCGCGTCGAGCCGCTCCAGGGACAGCGCCAGATGCGCACCGCGCTTCGTCCCGGCGACGGCGTGCACCTCGTCGAGGATCACTGTCTCGACGCCCTCCAGCGCCTCCCGCGCCGACGAGGTGAGCATGAGGAACAGCGACTCGGGGGTGGTGATCAGGATGTCGGGCGGGCGGGTGGCGAGCGCGCGGCGTTCGGCGGCCGGGGTGTCGCCGGAGCGGATGCCGACGGTGACGTCCGGCTCGGGCAGCCCGAGCCGGACCGACTCCTGCCGGATGCCGGTCAGCGGGCTGCGCAGATTGCGTTCGACGTCGACGGCGAGGGCCTTCAGCGGCGAGACGTACAGCACCCGGCAGCGCTTCTTCGGCTGCGCCGGGGGCGGGGCGCTCGCCAGCGCGTCCAGCGAGGCGAGGAAGGCGGCCAGCGTCTTGCCGGAGCCCGTCGGCGCCACCACCAGGACGTCCGAGCCCTCGCGCAGCGCGCTCCAGGCGCCCTCCTGCGCCGCCGTCGGCGCCTGGAAGGCGCCGGTGAACCAGCCGCGGGTCGCGGCGGAGAAGGAATCGAGCGCTGTCCCGTCCATGCCCCCCATCGTGCACCGCACCACTGACAACGCCGCCGGGCCACGCATCCGCCCAGCTCACGTCGGGTGCGGCGAGGCGACCGCGACCGGGCGGAGCGGCCGCGCACCGCGCCGTCGCCCGGCCCCGCTCAGCCCGGCGGCCGTCCGTGCGCGCGCAGCGTCAGCAGGGCCCGCAGGGTGAGGACCGGGCGGCTCTCCGCCGCGGTGCCCGGCGCCCGCACGTACGCGTCGGCGGGCCAGCCGCCGTCGTCGCGTTGCAGCGCGGCGAGATGGTCCAGCGACCGCGCCAGCTCCGCGTCCGTGAACCAGCCGCGGGCGAGCGACCCGGGCGTCGCCGCGTAGTCGTACGCGAAGTGGTGCTCCCCGGGGGCGTACCCCCGTGCGAGCGGGGCGTCCGCGGCCCGCGCCGGATCGAGGACGACCAGGCCGCGGTCCCGTACCAGGGTGCCCAGACGGTCCGCGGCGGCCGCGGCGCGGGGGCGGTCCGGGACGCCGTCCAGGAAGGCGAGCGCCGCCCGGACCTCGTAGGGGTGGGTGTCCGTCAGCGCGTCCACGGCTGCCCAGCAGTACTCCGTGGCCCGGAACAGCCACGCGTGCCAGGCGTTGTTGCGGTGCAGCACGCCCACCACGGGCCCGGTGGCCAGCAGGGAACTGGGCGGATCACCGGCGGCCGGCAACCACGGCGCCACCGGGTACCCGTGCGCCGGCGGCCGCAGCGCGGGCAGCGCCCCGTCCCGGGTCGAGATCCGGGTCAGATAGCGGCAGACGTGCTCGATGTGGCGGCTGTCGCAGCGCCCGATGCGGTCCAGCACCCCCAGGGCGTGCGCGGTGTGCAGCGGCTGACTGGCCGGACCGCGCAGCTCCGGCTCCAGTGCGTGGCCGTACCCGCCGTCGTCGTTGCGGTACGCGGCGAGCGCACGCTCCACCGGGGTGTCACCGCCGTCCAGGAAGTGGTACGCGAAAAGCCGCTGTTCGAGCACCCGGGCGGTGAGCCACACGAAGCGCTCGGCACGGGCCAGCGGGGACGGCGGACTTGCGGTTTCGGCCATGCCCCGCACCGTAGGGCCGGACCGCGCCCCGGCGCGCCGCACCGGGGCCCACGCCCTCCCAGGGCGGGACACCGGGGGCGCCGGATTGACGGGGCCGGCCCCGCCGGGGAGGGCATACGCTCGGGGAGCACGGTGCCGCTCCGGCCGCGGACCGGCGGACGGACGGGGCCGGGGCCAGGAGGAGACGGGATTCATGAGGCTGACGGACTTCTGGCAGCGGATGGCGGACCACTTCGGACCGGCGTACGCCGACTCGTTCGCCCGCGATCACGTGATGTCCGGCCTCGGGGGCCGCACCGTCCACGAGGCGCTGGCGGCGGGCTGGAGCGCCAAGGAGGTGTGGCGGGTGGTCTGCGTCACCATGGACGTCCCGGACGAGCGGCGCTGACCTGCGCCCCGGCGGGGGTGCACGGTCGCCGGGCGCCGCGTGACGACGGGGAACGCCGTACGGGTGCGCGACACTGGGCCGGTGCCCGCGATTGAAGACACGCTCAGCGACGACGCCCGACGACCTCCCGAGCCGCCGGACGCGCGGATGCCGCGCTGGCTGCCGCGCGCCATGGTGCTGGCGCTCGCACTGGTGGGCTGTTTCCAGCTCGCCACCTGGGGATTCCACCAGCTCGTCGGCCTGCTGCTGAACATCCTGATCGCCTTCTTCCTCGCGCTGGCCGTCGAGCCCGCGGTGGACTGGATGGCCGCCCGGGGGGTCCGGCGCGGCCTCGCCACCGGCGTGGTCTTCCTCGGCATCCTCATCGCCGCGGCGGGCTTCTTCACCCTCCTCGGCTCGATGGTCGCGGGTCAGATCGCGACCATGGTCGAGGAGTTCCCGCAGTACCTGGACTCCGTGATCAGCTGGGCGAACAGCACCTTCCACACCCATCTGTCCCGGCTGGAGGTGCAGAACAACCTCCTCAACTCCGACTGGCTGCAGAAGTACGTCCAGGACAGCGCCAACAACGTCCTCGCCGTCTCGGCGACGGTGCTGGGCAGCCTGTTCAACCTGCTGACGGTGGCGCTGTTCTCGTTCTACTTCGCCGCCGACGGCCCCCGGCTGCGCCGCGCGCTGTGCTCCGTGCTGCCGCCGAGCCGTCAGGCGGAGGTGCTGCGCGCCTGGGAGATCGCGGTCGCCAAGACGGGCGGCTACCTCTACTCGCGCGGCCTGATGGCGCTGATCTCCGGTGTCGCCCACTACGTCCTGCTGGAGATCCTGGGGGTGCCCTACGCGCCGGCCCTGGGCGTCTGGGTCGGACTGGTCTCGCAGTTCATCCCGACCATCGGCACCTATCTGGCAGGGGCCCTGCCCATTCTGATCGCCTTCACCGTCGATCCCTGGTACGCGCTGTGGGTCTTCGCGTTCGTCGTGGTCTACCAGCAGTTCGAGAACTACCTGCTGCAACCCCGGATCACCGCGCGCACGGTCGACATCCATCCCGCCGTCGCCTTCGGCTCCGTCATCGCGGGAACGGCGCTGATGGGCGCCGTCGGCGCACTGATCGCGATCCCCGCGACGGCGACCCTGCAGGCGTTCCTGAGCGCGTATGTGAAGCGGTACGAGGTGACCGACCCGAGGGTCCACGGCGGACGCCGCTCCCGTCGCGCCTCCGAGGCGCTGGCCCGGGTCCGGCGGGGGCTGCACCGCGACGCACCCGAGGAGGCGCGGCCGAAGGCGGCTCCCGGGGGACCGGAGGCCCCGGGCGGCGAGCCCTCCTAGGGGGCGTCGGCGGTCACTCCTCCAAGGCCGTCGCGATCTGGTCGAGGTCGGTCAGGAGCGCGGCGACGCGCCGGGCCGGGAGCGCGTCGATCATGCGCTGTTCGACGGCGTGGACGGCGGCCTGGACCGCGGCCAGCCGGGCCTGCCCCTCGTCGGTGAGCCGGGCGGGCCGGGCCCGGCCGTGATCGGCCGTGGTGGGACGGGTGATCAGTCCGGCTTCCTGGAGCCCCCGGAGGACGACGTTGCCGGACTGCCGGGTGACGAAGGTCGCGCGGGCGAGGTCGGCGTTGGACATCCCCGGGCGCAGCGCCAGCAGTTCGAGCGTGGAGTACTGCGGCACGGTGAGCCCGTGCTCGCGCAGCACCGTGTCCATGGCGCCGCGCAGCGCCGCCTGGGCGCGTTTGAGCAGATAACCCAAGTGGTGGGTGATGTCGTCCGCGGGGCGGGACGGCTCCGGTGGCACACTCGCTCTCATGTCAGCATTTTGACATGCCCGCGGGGTGGGCTCTAGCCTCCCCCATGTCAAAGTCCTGACATGAGAGCGAGTTGAGGAACACCATGTCTGTTGCCGTCGACGGCCCCGGCTTCGTCGCCCTGCAGGTCCGTGACGTGGAGGCCGCAGCGGCCTTCTGCGAGCGCCATCTGGGGTGGCGCCGCTCCCCGTCCTCGCCGCCCCACGCGGTCGTCTTCGACACCGCGCCGATCCCGTTCGCCGTCCGTGAGCCGTTCCCGGACGTCGACCTCGCCGACGCCGCGCGACCGGGCCTCGGCGTGGTGCTCTGGTTCCGGACCCCGGACGCCCAGCGGCTCCACGACCGGCTCGTCGCCGCCGGGGTCACGATCCTCACGCCCATGGCGGAGAGCCCCTTCGGGCCGATGTTCTCGTTCGAAGGTCCGGAGGGGTACCGGCTTACGGCGCACGGGGGCGAGTAGGGGTGCGCCGAGGTGCCGGGCGGACGATGCCCGGGTGTCGGTGTGTGATCGCCGGGCCGGGCGGAGTCCGCTTGACAGTAAAATCGAACATCTATTCTCATAAGGGTCCGACCTGTACGACGGAGCGAAAGTTCCGGGGCCACATCGCCGAGTTGTCCACAGGCCGGAGCCGGGTCCGGGCGCATTGTCAGTGGCAGGCGTTAGCGTCGTGGACGTGAAGCGATCGACTCAAGCAAATCGGGTGGAACCCATGGCAGGCACTGACCGCGAGAAGGCGCTCGACGCCGCGCTCGCACAGATTGAACGGCAATTCGGCAAGGGCGCCGTGATGCGCATGGGGGAGCGGCCGAACGAACCCATCGAGGTCATCCCCACCGGGTCGACCGCGCTCGACGTGGCGCTGGGTGTCGGCGGCATCCCCCGCGGCCGTGTGGTGGAGGTCTACGGACCGGAGTCCTCCGGTAAGACGACCCTGACCCTGCACGCGGTGGCCAACGCCCAGAAGGCGGGCGGCTCCGTGGCGTTCATCGACGCCGAGCACGCGCTCGACCCGGAGTACGCCAAGAAGCTCGGCGTGGACACGGACGCACTGATCCTGTCCCAGCCGGACAACGGTGAGCAGGCCCTGGAGATCACGGACATGCTGGTCCGCTCCGGCGCCCTCGACCTCATCGTCATCGACTCCGTCGCGGCCCTGGTGCCGAAGGCGGAGATCGAGGGGGAGATGGGCGATTCGCACGTCGGTCTCCAGGCCCGGCTGATGAGCCAGGCGCTGCGCAAGATCACCAGCGCGCTCAACCAGTCCAAGACCACCGCGATCTTCATCAACCAGCTCCGCGAGAAGATCGGCGTGATGTTCGGCTCGCCGGAGACCACGACCGGCGGCCGCGCCCTGAAGTTCTACGCCTCGGTGCGTATCGACATCCGCCGTATCGAGACCCTCAAGGACGGCACGGAGGCGGTCGGTAACCGCACCCGCTGCAAGGTGGTCAAGAACAAGGTGGCCCCGCCCTTCAAGCAGGCCGAGTTCGACATCCTCTACGGCCAGGGCATCAGCCGTGAGGGCGGCCTGATCGACATGGGCGTGGAGCACGGCTTCATCCGCAAGTCGGGTGCCTGGTACACCTACGAGGGCGACCAGCTCGGCCAGGGCAAGGAGAACGCCCGGAACTTCCTCAAGGACAACCCGGACCTCGCCAACGAGGTCGAGAAGAAGATCAAGGAGAAGCTGGGCATCGGCGTCAAGCCGCAGGACCCGGCGGCGGAGCCCGGTCCGGACGCGGCGGGTTCGGCCGAGCCCGCGAAGGCGGTTCCGGCGCCCGCGGCCAAGGGCGCCAAGGGCGCCAAGGCCACCGCGGCCAAGAGCTAGTCCGTCATGACGCGGCGAACGGAATGGCCCGACGGCGGTCACGCCGAGGGCGGTGCCGAACACCGTAAGGGCCGTGGCGGCCGTGACGACAGCGGTGACCCCTCCTCGTCGAGGGCCGGGCAGGGGTCCCCGCGCACGCCCGAGGAGCAGGCACGGGCGATATGCCTGCGCCTGCTCACCGGGTCACCGCGCACCCGCAGCCAGCTCGCGGACGCCCTGCGCAAGCGGGACATCCCCGAGGAGGTCGCGGAGGAGGTGCTCTCCCGCTTCGTGGAGGTCGGGCTCATCGACGACACGGCGTTCGCCGATGCGTGGGTGGAGTCCCGGCACCACGGGCGGGGCCTGGCCCGGCGGGCGCTCGCCCGCGAGCTGCGGACCAAGGGCGTGGAGTCCGAGGTCATCGACCAGGCGATCGGCCGCCTCGACCCCGAGCAGGAGGAAGCCACCGCCCGGGAGCTGGTCGAGCGCAAGCTCCGCACCACCCGGGGCCTGGACCGCGACAAGCGGCTGCGGCGGCTCGCCGGAATGCTGGCCCGCAAGGGGTACTCCGAGGGGCTGGCCCTGCGGGTGGTCCGCCAGGCGTTGGAGGAGGAGGGGGAGGACTCCGAACTGCTGGAGCAGTGGGCACAGGGGTAGCGGCGCGGCGCAGGGCCGGGGCCGCACCCGCGGGTACGAGGACCGTCCCGCACCGGCCGCTCCGGCACGCTCCGTTCCCCGGCGTGCCCTCGCGCCGGGGCCCCGCCGTTCTCCGGCCGCTCCGTTCTCCGGCCGCTCCGGCTGCCGGCCGCCCGGCGCCCCGGTGCCGGACCACGCCGTGCCGGGGCATGTCCCGGGCAGGGCCGGCCGCAACCGGCGCCGCGCCCGGAGGCGCAGCAGGGCCCTCCCGGTCAGCCGTGGAACCGCGCCGTGCCGGGGATCACGGGAAGGCCCGCGGCGCGCCAGGCCTGGAAACCGCCGATCAGGTCGGTGGCACGGTGCAGCCCCACCTGGTGGAGGGAGACGGCGGCGAGGCTCGATGCGTACCCCTCGTTGCAGATGACGACGGTGTGCAGGTCGGGGCCGGTCGCCTCCGGGGCGCGGTGGTCACCCGTCGGGTCGAGGCGCCACTCCAGCTCGTTGCGCTCCACGACCAGTGCGCCGGGGATGGTCCCGTCCCGGGCGCGCAGCGCCGCGTAGCGGATGTCGACGAGGAGGCCGCCCGCCTGCTGCACGGCCGCCGCCTCAGCAGGCCCCAGCCGCCGCAGCCGGGCGCGGGCCTGCTCCAGCAGGGTGTCGATGGCGCTCAACTACCCACCTCCGCCTCTCCGTTGTGGCTCCGTGGCCGCTGCGGTGCCGCAGCGGCGCCGCCCGATCCGGCGCGGACCCCGATCCGCGGCCCGGCACCGTACCCGGGCCGCAGCTCGGCCCGCCGGGCGAAACGGCACGGCGCGCGACAGCCGGCCCGCGTCCCGCGCCCCGCCGCACTCATCCCCAGTCCTCCGGCCGCTCGACCGCTTCGAGGCGGAGGAGAGGGCCGGTGCGGCTGTAGCGCCGCATCAGGGGGAGCGGCGGGTGGTACGCGTGCACCGAGATCGCGTGAGTGGCGGGCGAGGCGTTCCGTACCTGGTGGACGTGGTGGGGGCCGAAGGCGCGGCCCCGGCCGTCGGTCAGGGTGTGGGTGCGGTCGACGCCGTCGGCCAGTCCCAGCACCGTCCAGCCTTCGGTGGGGAGCGGGACGGTGAGGGAGTCCTCCGTCAGCGTGCCGGCGGCCGCGGCGAAGGCACCGCGGGAGCCGCCGTGGTCGTGCCAGCCGGTGCCGGTACCGGGCGGCCAGCCGATCAGCCATGCCTCGCTGCCGTCCGGACCGTCCAGCCGCAGCCAGGTGCGGCCCCCGGGGTCCAGCGGGAGGGAGGCGACGAGGGGGGTGTCCGCGGCGGTGTGGCGGACGAAGTCGAGGAGTTCCGAGGCGCTCGGACCGCCCGTGGGCGGGGCGGTCCGAGGGCGGGCAGGGGTGGGGAGACCGGGCACGGGAGACCGTCCTGAGTGATCGCGAGGAGACGCGCTCGCCACGGCCGGACGGCCGGCGGCGCGCGGGAAGGAGCTGCGGATCAGCAGGACGGACGACAGGTGCAGCCCGCGTAGCGGACCAGGTCGAGATGGACCCTCCGCCAGAAACGCGCGCCGTGATCAGTCACGTTCGGAGTGAAACACGGACGTTCCCACAGGGTCAACCACGGATTCCGCGCCCGGAGAACCGTCGTCCGCCCCGTCGCCGACGGCCGGGTCCTCACCCTCGGCCGACGGCTGGTGCGCCGCCCCGCCGGAGGCTCCGCCGCGTACCGCGTCCGCGCAGGCGTACAGCTCGGCCGGGTGGACACCGGACATCGCCGTGACCAGATGGCCGTCCGGGCGCACCAGCAGCACGGTGTGCGCGGCCGCACCCGGATACTCCTCGGCGACCAGGACCTCGGTGGCGACGGGCAGCCCCTCGGCCGCGCCGGTCAGCCGCGGCATCAGTCCGGCGCTCCGCCAGTGCCGCGGCTCCCACACGCCCGTACCGGGCGCGACGAGTACCAACAGCAGCCCTCGGCCCAGCCGTTCACGCAGCGGCACCACCGCACCGTCGGCGGCCGTCACCGGGACGTCGGCGACCGGCGCGCCGGGGAGCGTGCCCACCGGCGCCGCCGCGGTGTGCGCCGGGGCCGGGGCGAGCGGCGAACGGGCGTGTACCGGCGGCGCGCCCAGCGGCCCCCGCCCCAGATGACCGTCGGTCAAGAGCGCGGAGCCACCGCGCGCGGCGCCCGGCAGCGCGCGCCGCAGACGTCCCGCACCACCGTCCCGCAGCAGCGGAAGCGCCTGGTCGGCGGCGCGCAGCCGGGCGGCCACCGCGCCGCGCCGCTCGGCCTGGTAGCTGTCCAGCAGCGTCTCGGACGCCCCGTGGTGCCAGGCGAGCGCCAGCTTCCAGGCGAGGTTCTCGGCGTCCCGCAGCCCCTCGTCGAGGCCCTGTGTCCCGAGCGCGCCGAGCAGATGGGCCGCGTCCCCGGCGAGGAAGGCCCGTCCGTGCCGCCAGCGCCGCGCCAGCCGGTGGTGGACGGTGTGGACGCCGGTGTCGAGCAGTTCGTACGGCGGTACGGGGCGGGCCTGGCCGCGGCCGCGGGGCCGCTGCGGGGCGGCCTCGGCGTCGGTCGACAGGGCCGGTTCGGCGGCCCAGCCCGCCAGCGAATCGCGGATCCGGGCGACCAGCGCGTCCGGGGTGACCAGATCGCGGCCCGGCGGCAGCAGCCAGTCCAGCCGCCACACCCCGTCCGGCAGCGGCCGGGCGCAGACCTCCGTGACGCCGTGCCGCCCGGGGGCGCGGTGCAGCAGAGCCTCGCCGGGCCAGGGCAGATCCGCGCGGACGGCGGCGACCGCGTGCCGCTCGACGGAGGTGCGGCCCGGGAAGCGGATCTCCAGCAGCTTGCGGACGGTGGAGCGCGGGCCGTCGCAGCCGATCAGATAACTCCCGCGCCACCAGGTGCCGCCGGGGCCGCGGGTGTGGGCGCTGACGCCGCCGGCGTCCTGCTCCAGCTCCACCAGGCGGCTGCCGCCGACGATCCGGGCCAGCTCCTCACCCTCCAGCGCGGTACGGAGCGCGCCGGTCAGCGCGTGCTGGGGGAGGTGGAGGGGGGAGGCGGGCGCGTCGCCGGCGCCGGGCGTCCAGGTGCCGCCGGGACCGAACTCCACCCGCTCCATCAGGCGTCGCCTGCGCACCGTGCGCCAGGCGGTCCAGCGGGTACCGGCCGACGTCAGGGCGGCGGCGCAGCCCAGCCGCGCCACGTACGCCGCGCTGTCCTCGCGCAGCACCGCGGTGCGGGCCGGGCGGACGGGCTCGGGGCCGGTGGTGTCGTCGAGGACGACGGAGGGGACGCCCAGACGGGCGAGCGAGAGGGAGAGGGCGAGGCCGACCGGGCCCGCCCCCACGACGATCACCGGGTCCACGAGGTGGCTCCCCGGCCCCGGAGGGGCGAAGCGGCGGTACGGGAACTGGCAGTTGAAGCCCGGTGCGTGATCACACAGCGTATGCAACCCACTGCGGCCGTCCGCGTCAAGTGACCGGGGCGGCGTCGCCCCCGCCGCCGCCCCCGTACCGTCCGTCCGGCCCGCCGTTCAGCGGGCGTCACGGGGTGGCGGCCGGATCCTTCCCGGTGCCGGCCGCGGCGGCCGGGTCACCTGCGGGAGCCGCGGTGGCCGGGGCGACGCCGGTCTTCGTACGGCGGCCGCGCCGCTCGATCCAGGTCGCCAGACCGGACAGCGCCAGACACATCGCGACGTAGATGACGCCCGTCACGATGATGACCGGAACATAGGTGTCCGAGCCGTTCACGATGATGTTGGTGCTCATCTGGCGGGCGGTGTAGAGGAGTTCCTCGAACGTGATGATGTAGCCGAGGGAGGTGTCCTTCAGCGTCACCACCAGCTGGCTGATGATCGTCGGCAGCATGGCCCGCACCGCCTGCGGGATCAGCACCGTCGTCATGACCTGCGTCTTGCGCATGCCCAGCGCGTACGCCGCCTCGGCCTGCCCGCGCGGCACCGCCACGATGCCCGCACGGAGCACCTCCGCCTGCACCGAACCGTTGTACGCGGTCAGACCCACCACCAGCGCCCAGAACTGCGGACCGTTGCCGGACAGGCCGAGCGCGTCGCGGTTGGCGAGGAGGATCACCCACAGCACATAGATGGTGATCAACAGCGGGATGGCGCGGAAGAGTTCGACGAAACCGGTCGCCAGCCAGCGCACCGGCTTGTGGTCGGAGAGCCGGGCCACGGCCAGCAGCACGCCCAGCGCCAGCGAGAGGACCGCGGCGACCGCGAAGACCTCCAGCGTGGTCAGCACGCCGTCGCGCAGATTGGTCCGCACGTCCGCGTAGTTGAAGATGTTCCACATCTCGGGCTTGAACTGGCCCTTGGCGTTGAGCCGTTCGATGACGAAGGCGACCACGGCCACCACCGCCACCGTGCCGACGATGCTGTAGAGGCGGTTGCGCGCCTTCGTCTTCGGGCCCGGTGCGTCGTAGAGAACGCTGGCGCCGCTCATGCCGATACCTCGCTTCGATCCGCCCCGCCTGCGCGCGGCACCCACGTCGTACTGATCCGCCGTCCGGTCCCGCTCACCGGGCCACCCCCATCCGCCGCTCCAGCACCCGGAAGAGGCCGCTGATCGCGAAGGTGATGACGAGGTAGGCCAGGGCGATCCACAGGAAGATCCAGCCGATGGCGAAACCCTTGTCGCTCAGCAGCTTCGAGACGTTGAACAGCTCGGTGACGCTGAAGGCGCCCGCGATGGCGGAGTTCTTCGTCAGTGCGATGAAGATGGAGCTGAGCGGCGGCAGCACCGTGCGGGTGGCCTGCGGCAGCACGATCATGCGCAGCGTCTGGGAGAACGTCATGCCCAGCGAACGGGCCGCCTCCGCCTGCCCGATCGGCACCGTCGAGATGCCCGAGCGCACCGCCTCGCACACGAACGACGAGGTGTAGAAACCCAGCGCCAGCGTCGCCAGCGCGAAGGGGCTGGTGCCGGGGAAGAGGATCTGCGGCACGACGAAGAACGCGACGAGGAAGAGCAGGGTGAGCGGGGTGTTCCGCAGCACCGTGACCCAGGCCGTCCCGAACGCCCGCAGCGGCGGGATCGGGGAGACCCGGAAGCCGGCTATGAGGAGGCCGAGCACCAGCGCCAGCAGCGCGCTGGCCGCGGTGATCGCCAGGGTTCCGAGGAAGCCGTCGCGGAACTCGGGAAGATGATCGAGGAGTACGTTCATGGGGTCTCCGCGGTTGCGGTCGGGTCGGCGGCGGGAAGGGGGCGGGGCCCGCGCGGCGGACGGCAGCGCGCCCCGCACACCCGGCGCGGCGGGCGTACGGGGCGCAGCCCTGGGAGTGCGGTGGAGGGCGCGTCCGCCCGCACCGGTGGGCGGACGGACGCGGTTGACCTCCGAAGCGGGGCGGGAGCGCGTCAGCCTCGCGGAAGCGGCAGCTCCGGCGCGGTGTCGCCGGTGAACGGCGAACCGGACTTGCCCAGCGTGCCCTCGTACGCCTTCTTGTAGTCGCCGTTCTTGATGTGCTTCTCCAGCGCGTCGGTGATCGCACCCTGGAGCGCCTTGTCGCCCTTCTTCAGGCCGACGCCGTAGGGCTCCTTGGTGAACGGCTTGTCGACGACGCGCAGCTTGTCCTTGCGCTGTGCGGCGTAGCCCTTGAGGATCGCGTCGTCGGTGGTCACAGCGGCGACCTGGCCGTCGAGCAGCGACTTGACGCAGTCCGAGTACTTCGACAGCTCGATGGTGTCGGCGCCGTACTTCGGCTTCTTGATCTCCTGCAGCGGCGTGGAGCCGACGATGGAGCAGACCTTCTTGCCGCGCAGCGACATCGGGCCGGTGATCGACTTGTCGTCCCGCGCCACCAGCAGGTCGGCGCCCGCGGTGTAGTACGGCCCGGCGAAGTCGACCTGCTTCTTGCGCTCCTCGTTGATCGAGTACGTACCGACGTAGAAGTCGACCTGGCCCTTGGAGATGGTGGTCTCACGGACGTTGGAGTCGATCGTCTTGAAGACGATCTCCTTCTCGGAGAAGCCGAGGTCGGCGGCGACCATCTTCGCGATCTCGATGTCGAAGCCGGTGTACTTGCCCGACGTGTCCTTGAAACCGAGGAACGGCTGGTCGGCCTTGACGCCGATGGTGATCTGGTGCGCCTTCTGGGCCTTCTGCAGCACGGGGGAGTCGACCTTGACGCCGGACGCGGGCTGGTAGGTGCCGCTGTAGACGTCGCCGCCGGCCGGCTTGTCGCCCGCCGTGCCCGACTCGCCGCCGCACGCGGTCGCCGTCGCCGCCAGCGCGAGCACCGCCGCGCACGCCATGGCCGTCTTACGCATCCTCATGGTGAAAGTCCTTTGTCTGCAACAGGTGTGGACGGTCATCGTGGCCCGACCGCGGGCTCAGTGGTGGAGGATCTTCGAAAGGAAGTCCTTCGCGCGGTCGCTGCGCGGATTGTTGAAGAACTGGTTGGGCTCCGCTTCCTCGATGATCCGGCCGTCGGCCATGAACACCACGCGGTTGGCGGCGGAGCGGGCGAAGCCCATCTCGTGGGTGACGACGACCATCGTCATGCCGTCCCGGGCGAGCTGCTGCATGACCTCCAGCACCTCGTTGATCATCTCCGGGTCCAGCGCCGACGTCGGCTCGTCGAACAGCATCACCTTGGGGTCCATGGCCAGCGCGCGGGCGATGGCCACCCGCTGCTGCTGACCGCCCGACAGCTGTGCGGGGTACTTGTCCGCCTGGGTGCCCACGCCCACCCGGTCCAGCAGGGCGCGCGCCTTCTTCTCGGCGGCCGCCTTGTCCGTGCGGCGGACCTTGGTCTGACCCAGGACCACGTTCTCCAGCACCGTCTTGTGCGCGAAGAGGTTGAAGGACTGGAAGACCATGCCGACATCGGCACGGAGTCTGGCCAGTTCCCGGCCCTCCTGCGGCAGCGGCTTGCCGTCGATGCTGATGGCGCCGCTGTCGATCGTCTCCAGACGGTTGATCGTGCGGCACAGCGTCGACTTGCCGGACCCGGACGGCCCGATCACCACGACGACCTCACCACGGTGGATCGTCAGGTCGATGTCCTGGAGCACGTGCAACGCGCCGAAGTGCTTGTTGACGTTGTCCAGCACGACCAACTGGTCCCCGGCCGGTGCGGGGGCCTCGGTGCTCCCGGTCCCCGATACTTCGCTCATCGGCGTGTAGCTCCGTCCTCCTCGGTTGCCAGGACAGTAGGACGGCCTGCGACCTGCGTCATTACATCTGAGCGGAACTTGAGGATCACAATCCGGCCGCGACGGCCGGAACCCGCCGCCCCGGTTCGGGGACATGGGCGCACGGCGCGCCCGCACGGGGCGCCCGCCCCTCTCCCGCGCCCCGGAGCCGCCCCGGCGTCCCCGGGCGTACCGGCTGCGTAACGGATGGCGTCCGGGGCGTGGCCGCCCCTTGACGGGCACACCGTTCATCGCCGTAGATGCCCTGTGGTTCCCGCACACCGTCAGCGCCCACCGTCACCGAGGAGGAGGCCGGGCCGATGAGACTGCTGCTCGTCGAGGACGACGACCATGTCGCCGCCGCCCTGTCCGCGGTGCTCGGACGGCACGGCTTCGCCGTCGTGCACGCCCGCAACGGCGAGGAGGCCCTCCATGCGCTCCTGCCCGACCACGACGAACCGTTCGCGGTGGTCCTCCTCGACCTCGGCCTGCCCGATCAGGACGGCTTCGAGGTCTGCGGCCGCATCCGCCGGATCCGCTCCGTGCCCGTCATCATGGTCACCGCGCGCGCCGACGTCCGCTCCCGCATCCACGGCCTCAACCTCGGCGCCGACGACTACGTCGTCAAGCCCTACGACACCGGCGAACTCCTCGCCCGGATCCACGCCGTCAGCCGCCGCGGCGCGCCCGGTCCCGCCGAGCCGCGTACCGAGGAGAGCGGCCCCGACGACGCGCTGCGACTGGGCGCCGTCACCGTCGAACTGCCCACCCGCCAGGTCTCGGTCGACGGCACCGCCGTCCCGCTGACCCGTAAGGAGTTCGACCTCCTCGCCCTCCTCGCCCAGCGCCCCGGGGTGGTCTTCCGGCGGGAGCAGATCATCAGCGAGGTGTGGCGCACCAGTTGGGAGGGGACCGGCCGGACCCTGGAGGTGCACATCGCCTCGCTCCGCGCCAAGCTGCGGATGCCCGCGCTGATCGAGACGGTCCGCGGTGTCGGCTACCGCCTCGTCGCCCCCGCCGCCCCGCTGCGCCCGCCCGCCGCCCCGGCCGGCTGAGGCCCGCCGGTCCGTGCGTACCCGACTCCTCCCGCTCCTCATCGTCCTGCTCGCCGGGGTGCTGCTCGCCCTCGGCGTGCCGCTCGCGGTGATCACCGCCGGTGTCGAGCAGCAGAAAGTGGTCATCGACCGCATCGACGACGCGGCACGGTTCGCCTCCCTCGCGCAGTTCGTCACCGACCGCTCCGCCGCCAAGACCTCCGGCGACGAGGACGAACGCAGCGCCACCCTCGCCGCGGAACTCGCCCGCTACCACGACCTCTACTCCATCCGGGCCGGGGTCTTCCACCGCGACCGCACCCCGATGGCCGTCGCCCCGCACGGCTGGCCGGTGGCGCGGGACGGCACGGGCGCCCAGGCGTTCAAGGAGGCGCTGGCCGGCTACCGCAGCCACGACCCCGACCAGATCTGGCCGTGGGACGACACCGGCCGCATCCCGGTCGCCTCGCCCGTCATCCGCGACGGTGACGTGGTCGCGGTCGTCGTCACCGACTCGCCCACCGGGCAGCTGCGCCACCGCATCCTGCGCGGCTGGCTGCTGATCGCCGCCGGGGAGTGCGCGGCGATGCTCGCCGCCGTCGCCGCCGCCTTCCGCCTCACCGGCTGGGTGCTGCGGCCGGTGCGGGTGCTCGACGCGGCCAGCCACGACATCGCCACCGGCCGGATGAAGTCCCGGGTCGCCGCCACCGCCGGGCCGCCCGAACTGCGGCGGCTGGCCCGCTCGTTCAACGAGATGGCCGACCATGTCGAGGACGTCCTGGAACAGCAGCGGGCCTTCGTCGCGGACGCCTCCCACCAACTGCGCAACCCGCTCTCCGCCCTGCTGCTCCGCATCGAACTGCTCGCCCTGGAACTCCCCGAGGGCAACGCCGAGATCGCCTCCGTACGCACCGAGGGCAAGCGGCTCGCCCGTGTTCTGGACGACCTCCTCGGCCTCGCGCTCGCCGAGCACGCCGCGGCCGACCTCCAGCTCACCGACATCGCCGCGCTCGCCGCCGAACGGGTCGGCTCCTGGCGCCCGCTCGCCGACGACAAGGGCGTCCGCCTCACCTACGAGGGGCACGCCGCGGTCACCGGCTGGGCCGACCCCGTCGCCCTCTCCAGCGCCCTCGACGCGATCGTCGACAACGCCCTGAAGTTCACCCCGCCCGGCGGCCCCGTCACCGTCTCCGTCACCCCGCGCGGCCACGGCGTACGGATCACCGTCGCCGACAGCGGACCCGGCCTCGCCGACGACGAGCTGGCCCGGATCGGCGACCGCTTCTGGCGCAGCGGGCGCCACCAGAACGTCTCCGGCTCGGGTCTGGGCCTCTCCATCAGCCGCGCGCTGCTCGCCGCGGGCGGCGCCACGCTCCGCTTCGCCCCCCATGTGCCGCACGGTCTGCAGGTACGGGTGACGGTGCCGCGGAACGCCCCGCACGGCGGGTGAGCGGGGCGTCACGGGGGTGGCGCGGGTGCTCCGCCCGGGGCGGGTGGGGACTGTGCTACTGTGAACCGCGTTGCAGTTGTGGTACCCATGAACGTCGTGTGCGCCCGGAGGCTGGTAGCCCCGGGCGTTCCGTGTTTTTACCGGAATCCTCCGGTGTCGGGCACTCATCTCGGCGACAGGGAGTCCGCGCAGTGCGGGCTCCGTGCCCCATGAAGGAGAAAATTATGGCTTCCGGCACCGTGAAGTGGTTCAACTCGGAAAAGGGCTTCGGCTTCATCGAGCAGGACGGCGGCGGCCCCGACGTCTTCGCCCACTACTCGAACATCCAGGCTCAGGGCTTCCGTGAGCTCCTCGAGGGTCAGAAGGTCTCCTTCGACGTGACCCAGGGCCCGAAGGGCCCGCAGGCGGAGAACATCATCCCCGCCTGACGCCCACGCGTCTCGCGGACGGGGCCCGCACCGGCCAGCCGGTGCGGGCCCCGTCCCGTCTCCGCGGGGCACCGGGCGCGCCCCGCCCCGTCCGCCGCCTCTCCGGTGGACGGTGCGCACGCCGCGACCGCCCCGGCCCCGCCCCACCGCGCACCCGTACGCCTCGTGTCCCGAGTGCCGTCCCACGGGGGAGTGCGCGGTCGACACGACCACGCCTCACCCCACCCGAAGGGCCTTCAGTGACACGAGCGACCGCACCGCGACGCAGCGCCGCCCCCCGCACGTCCCCCAGGACGCCCGCCCCCGCGCCCGTGGCCTCCTTCGAGGAGCTGCCGCTGGCCCCGGAGCTTCTGACCGCGCTGGGTGCGCAGGGCGTCACCGAGCCGTTCCCCATCCAGGCGGCGACGCTGCCCGCGACGCTCGCCGGGCGTGACGTCCTCGGCCGGGGCCGCACCGGCTCGGGCAAGACCCTCGCCTTCGGCCTCGCGCTGCTCAGCCGCACCGCCGGCCGCCGCGCCGAGAGCCGGCGGCCGCTGGCGCTGGTGCTCGTTCCCACCCGCGAACTCGCCGGGCAGGTCGCCGACGCGCTCGGCCCGTACGCCAAGGCGGTCGGGCTGCGGACCACCACCGTCGTCGGCGGGACCTCGATCAACCGGCAGACCGACGCGCTGCGCCGCGGCGCCGAGGTGCTGGTCGCCACCCCCGGTCGCCTCGCCGATCTCCTCGACCGCGGTGCCTGCGCCCTCGACCAGGTCGCCGTCACCGTCCTCGACGAGGCCGACCAGATGACCGACATGGGCTTCCTGCCGCAGGTCACCCGGCTCATGGAGAAGGTCGACCCGAACGGTCAGCGGATGCTGTTCTCCGCGACGCTCGACCGCAATGTCGACAAACTGGTCCGTCGCTTCCTCACCGACCCGGTCACCCACTCCGTGGACCCGTCGGCCGCCACCGTCACGACCATGGACCACCACGTCCTCTACGTCGCCGACACCGACAAGCGCGCCACCGCCACCGAGATCGCCGCCCGCGAGGGCCGCGTGATCATGTTCGTGGACACCAAGCGCGGCGCCGACCGGCTCACCAAGCACCTGCTCGCCCAGGGCGTCCGCGCCGCCGCGCTGCACGGCGGCAAGTCGCAGCCGCAGCGCAACCGCACCCTGGAGCAGTTCCGCACCGGCCACGCCACCGCGCTGATCGCCACCAACGTCGCGGCCCGCGGTATCCACATCGACGGCCTCGACCTCGTCGTCAACGTCGACCCGCCCACCGAGGCCAAGGACTACCTGCACCGCGGCGGCCGCACCGCGCGGGCCGGGGAGTCCGGCACCGTCGTCACGCTCGTCACCCCCGGCCAGCGCCGCGACATGACCCGGCTGATGCGCCAGGCCAAGATCGACCCGGACACCGCCACGGTCCGCCCCGGCGACACCGAGCTGATACGGATCACCGGCGCCCGCACCCCCTCGGGTGAGCCGGTCCAGCTCGCCGCGCCGGCCCCGCAGCAGCCCGCCCGGCGGCGCCCCGCGGCCGGCGGCGGACGGCGCAACCCCGCGGGCGGCGGTGGCGGCGGGGGCGCGACGGGTGCCCGCCGCCGGCCGCGCCGCAGCCGCGCGGGCCGCCGCCCCGGCGGTACGCCCGCGGCCTGAGCCGATGTGCGGCCCGGCCCCCGGTCTCCTCGGAGCCGGGGGCCGGGCCGCACCGCGTCAGGGCTTCTCGGACACGTAGTAGCGGCGCGCGCCCCGGTGCAGCGCCAGCGGATCGGTGAAGACCGCGGTCCGCAGGTCCACCTTCTGCGCGGCGTGCACCTCCTCGCCGATCGCATCCCGGCTCCGTATCACCGTCCGGGTCACCGCCTCGGTCAGCGCCGCGTCCTCCCGGTCGGTGGTGACCAGCAGATTGGCCACCGCGATCGTCTTCACGCCCTGCCCGCGCTGCGCCCGCGGATAGGCGTCGGCCGGCATCACGGCCTCCCGGTAGTAGCGGGACTGCCCGCCCTGACGGTGCAACGCGGCCGCCAGGTCGCCGAGTTGGACCAGCCGGACCGGGAACCGGTCCTCCAGATGCTGCACCGCGGCGGTCGGCAGCCCGCCCGACCAGAAGAACGCGTCCAGCTCCCCGCGGCGCAGCAGCGACGGCATGGTGTCGATGCCGACCCGCACCGGGCGGATGTCGCGGCCGAAGTCCAGCCCTGCCGCCGCCATCAGCCGCCGGGTGATCAGCTGGACCCCCGAACCGTCGGCGCCCACCCCCACCCGCAGCCCGCGCAGATCCTTCGCCGAGCGCACCCGCGATCCCTCCGGTACGACCAGCTGCATGTAGTCGTCGTAGAGCCGCGCGCAGGCCCGCAGCGAGCGCGCGCCCCTCTCGCCGCGCTCCCGGTACGCGGCGACCGCGTCGGCCGTCGCGATGGTGAACCCCGCGCGCCCGGAGGTGAGTTGGCGCAGATTGTCGATCGATCCCTCGCTGCGCGTCAGCCGGACGTCCAGCTGCGGCATGTCCTGGGCGAGGTCCTGGCGCAGCAGCTCGCCGTAGCGCGCGTACACGCCGGTGGGTACGCCCGTCGCCAGCGTCACGGTGCCCCGGGGGGACGGGGCGCCGCCCAGCGGCAACAGCCACCAGGCGAGCAGCGCGAGCGCCGCCGCGGCGCAGACCACGGCGGGCAGCGGGCGGCGCAGCGCCCCGGCCAGGCGGCGGGGGAGTGCGGAGAGCGACGGGAGCGCCGGAAACATGACCGGAATCCTGCCAGGGCGGATCCGGGAGGGGGAGGGGTGTGGACAACCCGCGGCCCGTCCGCCGGACGGCGGTGCGGCGCCCCGTGCCCCAACGCCCTTACAGGTAAAGGGCAATCACAAGGCAATCACAGAGCAATCACGAGGCAACGGGAGTGCAACCGGCAGGGGCCCTTCCGGAGTCCCCGTAGGTGACCTTCCGCCGCTCCCGGGTGCACCACCGGCCCGCGGGGCGCGGAACGGCATCCCCTCGAAGGGGACGGGGGCGGTGTCCGGCGGGCCCGGACACCGTACGAAGACAGGCGTAGGGACTACGCGAACCACTGATATCCAGGAGGCCGAGTGCGCAAGCGCACCAGGGGAGCGATAGCCGCAGGCGTGGGAGCCGTCGTCGTGGGGACGCTCGCCGTCACCGCGGGCGCCGTCACGTCCGGCGGCAGCGATCCCGGCAGCACCCCCCGGGCAGCCGCCAAGAAGACCGTGCTGAAGGAGGACTTCAACGGCGACGGTTACAACGACCTCGTCATCGGCGCCCCCACGGCGGACGACAACCCCTCGTACATCACCGTGGTCTACGGCTCCGCACACGGACTCGACCCGGCGACCCGTACCGTCATCGACGCCAAGACGCCCGGCATCCCGGCCGTCGCCAACGGGGTCTTCGGCAGTGAACTCGTCGCCCGCGACCTGGACGGCGACGGGATCACCGACCTCGCCGTCGTCGTGGAGTCCGGGGAGGAGGACGCCCTGCTCGCCCTGTGGGGCACCAAGGGCAAGGGGCTGAGCGGCGAAGGCGCCGTCACGCTGAGCCACGCCCGCCACATCGCGGGCGGCGACTTCAACGGCGACGGCCACCAGGACCTCTTCACCCTCGCGTACGGGAACGAGAAGCAGGCCAAGCTGCTCCAGGGCCCGTTCACCCGGGACGGCAAGCCCGCGCAGGAGCAGACCGTGTCGGTCGCCGACGGTGACTCCGAGGCGTTGTCGCTGACCGCGGGCGACCTCAACGGCGACGGCGCAGACGACGTGTTCGTCGCCCGCGCCATGGAGGAGTCGTCCCGGCCCGGCGCCGTCTTCCTCGGCGGTCCCAAGGGGCTGACCAAGCAGTCCGACGAGGGCCCCGAGGCGCTCCCCGCCACCATGGGCGACTTCAACGGCGACGGCCGCGCGGACCTCGCCTGGCGCGAGGCGCCGGGCGGCATCATCGAGGGGCCCTGGACCGACTCCGGCACCGTCAAGGTCCGCTACGGCACGGCCTCCGGTCTCGGCAGCCGCACCGACACCTTCACCCAGGCCACGCCCGGCGTGCCCGGGGCGAACGAGGAGGGCGACGTGTTCGGCGCGTCCCTCACCGCCGGTGACACCGACGGTGACGGCCGCGACGAGCTGGCCGTCGGCGTGCCCGGCGAGGCCGTCGGTACCAAGAAGCAGGCCGGTTCGGTGGTGCTGCTCAAGGGCTCCGACAAGGGCCTGACCGGCACCGGCGCGGTCGCCTTCAGCCAGGACAGCCCCGGCGTGCCCGGTGTCGCCGAGGCGGGCGACATGTTCGGCGCCGGCGTCCGGCTGCTGGACACCGACGGCAACGGCCACGCCGATCTGGCGGCCTCCGCACCCGGCGAGAACGACCGGCACGGCGCCGTCTGGTCCGTCCCGACCGGCAACCCGGCCCACGGCGGCGTGACCTCCTTCGCCGCCGCCGGCGTCGGCGCCCCGGCGTACTCCGCCCGCTTCGGCGACGTCTTCGGCGGCTCGACGCCCTCGCCCTTCTGGGGCCTCGACGAGAGCTGACGCCCCTGTGCGCGGCGGCCCCCGCCTCCTCCGGGCGGGGGCCGCCGCGCACGGTGCGCGGGCCGCCGCGCGCGCCCGCACGGGGCCCGCCCCGTCGCCGTGGGAGAGCCGCCTCCCGCACCCCCTTACCCTTGTGGGGTGACCAGCAGCAGTGACCGGAGTAATGACGTGGGCGTTGAGCGAAGCTACGAGATCCGCACCTACGGGTGCCAGATGAACGTCCACGACTCCGAACGGCTCTCGGGCCTGCTGGAGGACGCCGGATACGTCCGCGCGCCCAAGGACGCCGACGGCGCCGACATCGTCGTCTTCAACACCTGCGCGGTCCGCGAGAACGCCGACAACCGCCTCTACGGCAACCTCGGCCAGCTCGCCCCGAAGAAGGCCGCCCGCCCCGGCATGCAGATCGCCGTCGGCGGCTGCCTCGCCCAGAAGGACCGCGACACCATCGTCAAGAAGGCCCCCTGGGTCGACGTGGTCTTCGGCACGCACAACATCGGCAAGCTGCCGGTCCTCCTGGAGCGCGCCCGCGTCCAGGAGGAGGCGCAGGTCGAGATCGCCGAGTCCCTGGAGGCGTTCCCCTCGACGCTGCCGACCCGCCGCGAGAGCGCGTACGCCGCGTGGGTCTCCATCTCCGTCGGCTGCAACAACACCTGCACCTTCTGCATCGTCCCGGCGCTGCGCGGCAAGGAGAAGGACCGCCGCCCCGGCGACATCCTCGCCGAGATCGAGGCGCTGGTCTCCGAGGGCGTCTCCGAGATCACCCTGCTCGGCCAGAACGTCAACGCCTACGGCTCCGACATCGGCGACCGCGAGGCGTTCAGCAAGCTGCTGCGCGCCTGCGGGAAGATCGAGGGCCTGGAGCGGGTCCGCTTCACCTCCCCGCACCCGCGCGACTTCACCGACGACGTCATCGCCGCCATGGCCGAGACCCCGAACGTCATGCCGCAGCTGCACATGCCGCTCCAGTCCGGCTCCGACCGCGTCCTGAAGGCGATGCGCCGCTCGTACCGCCAGGAGCGGTTCCTCGGCATCATCGAGAAGGTCCGCGCCGCCATGCCGGACGCCGCGCTCTCCACCGACATCATCGTCGGCTTCCCCGGGGAGACCGAGGAGGACTTCGAGCAGACCCTGCACACGGTCCGCGAGTCCCGCTTCGCCCAGGCGTTCACCTTCCAGTACTCCAAGCGCCCCGGCACCCCCGCCGCCGAGATGGACGACCAGATCCCCAAGGAGGTCGTCCAGGAGCGGTACGAGCGTCTCGTCGCCCTCCAGGAGGAGATCTCCTGGGAGGAGAACAAGAAGCAGGTCGGCCGCACCCTGGAGGTCATGGTCGCGGAGGGCGAGGGCCGCAAGGACGACGCCACCCGCCGCCTCTCCGGCCGCGCCCCCGACAACCGCCTCGTCCACTTCACCCGCCCCGAGGAGCCGGTCCGCCCCGGCGACACGGTGACCGTCGACATCACCTACGCCGCCCCGCACCACCTCCTGGCCGAGGGCCCCGTCTCCGCGGTCCGCCGCACCGCCGCCGGCGACGCCTGGGAACGCCGCAACGCGGCTCCCGCCGCCAAGCCCGCCGGCGTCATGCTGGGCCTCCCCTCCATCGGAGCCCCGGCCGCCGCCCCGGCCCCGACGGGCGGCTGCGGCTGCGACTGACGGGGCACGCCCGGGAGCGGCCGCGCCGTGGTGCGCCGCTCCGGGCCGGCTCCTGGCGTCCGGGACGGGCTGCCGCGGGGCGGCCCGTCCCGCTGTGACCGGCGCGGCCCGGGGCGGCGGAGCGGGCGGCGCCCGCCCGCCGGGTGCGGGCTACGCTGCTCGGCATGCTCGTAGCCGCTGCCCTGTGCCCGTGCCCGCCCCTGCTCGTCCCCGAGGTCGCCGCCGGTGCCGCGGCCGAACTGGACCCGCTCCGCGCCGCCTGCCGGGAGGCCGTCGACGCCCTCGCCGCGGCCCGCCCCGACCGGCTGGTCGTCGTCGGCCCGACGGACGGCGCCGGACAGGGGCCGTACCCGCAGGGCGCCACCGGCTCGTTCCGGGGCTTCGGCGTGGACCGCGAGGTCGCCCTGGGCACCGCACCGCACCCGCCCGGGCGCCCGCTGCCGCCGGCCCTGTCCGTCGGCGCCTGGCTGCTCGCCCACGCCACCCCCGTCGACGCCCCCGTGGCGGGTCTGGGCGTGGCCGAGACGCTCGCCCCGGAGGACTGTCTGGAGGCGGGCCGCGAGGTCGCCGCCTCGGCCCCCCGGGTGGCGCTCCTCGTGATGGGCGACGGCAGCGCCTGCCGCACGGTCAAAGCCCCCGGCTACTACGACGAACGCGCCGCGGAGTACGACGCCGCCCTCGCCCGCGCCCTGGCCACCGCCGACACCGACGCCCTCGCCGCCCTCACCCCCGAGGAGGCCACCGCCCTCAAGGCGACCGGCCGCGCCCCCTGGCAGATCCTCGCCGGAGCCGCCCGCGCCGGCCGCCCGCTCCGGGGGACGCTGCGCCACGACGAGGCGCCGTACGGGGTGGGGTACTTCGTGGCGTCCTGGGCGTAGCCCCGGGCGCGGCGCCCCGCGCGGCCCCGGCACCCCGCCCACCGCGAGGTTTGGGAGACTGGACCCCGTGAACACCGCAGTCCCCGCTCCGCGGGTCATCGCCGTTGTCGGGCCCACCGCGGCCGGGAAGTCCGATCTGGGGGTCGCGCTCGCCGCGCACCTCGGCGGCGAGGTGATCAACGCCGACTCCATGCAGCTCTACCGCGGCATGGACATCGGCACCGCCAAGCTCACCGAGGCGGAGCGGCAGGGCGTGCCGCACCGGCTCCTCGACATCTGGGACGTCACCCGCGCCGCCAACGTCGCCGAGTACCAGCGCCTGGCGCGCGCCGAGATCGACCGGCTGCTCGCCGAGGGCCGCACGCCGGTCCTCGTCGGCGGCTCGGGGCTGTACGTACGCGGCGCCCTCGACGCCCTGGAGTTCCCCGGCACCGACCCGGAGGTCCGGGCGCGTCTGGAAGCCGAGCTGGCCGAGCACGGCAGCGGCGTGCTGCACGCCCGGCTCGCCGCCGCCGACCCGGAGGCCGCCCGCGCGATCCTGCCCGGCAACGGCCGCCGCATCGTGCGCGCCCTGGAGGTCATCGAGATCACCGGGCGCCCCTTCACCGCCAACCTCCCCGGCCACGAAGCCGTCTACGACACCTTGCAGATCGGCGTCGGCGTGGAGCGGCCGGAGCTGAACGACCGCATCGCCCGCCGCGTCGACCGCATGTGGGAGGACGGGCTCGTCGACGAGGTGCGCGCCCTGGAGGCCGCCGGGCTGCGCGAGGGCCGCACCGCCTCCCGTGCCCTCGGCTACCAGCAGGTCCTCGCCCACCTGGCGGGGGAGTGCACCGAAGCGGAAGCGCGGGAGGAGACCGTACGGGCCACGAAGCGGTTCGCCCGGCGGCAGGACGCGTGGTTCCGCCGCGACCCCCGGGTGCACTGGCTCAGCGGTGCCGACGGCGACCGCGCGGAACTGCCCCGGCACGCCCTTGCGCTCCTCGAACGACCGGTCACAGCCTGATCACGTCATGGCATCGGGACGCTCCGCCCGTCATCGGGGCCCCTGAGCCCGTGTCATCATCAACCGTCGATCGAGCGTGCAGTCTGTAGTGGGGAGGGCGCGTGGCAATGGAGGCCGGCCCTCGTAACGGAGCGCAGCACCCGGACCGGCACGGCACCGGCACGGCGCCGTGCGACGGTGGCGCCCCGACCCCGCACCACCCCGCGCACCCGGGGGACGCCGACGCCGCCCCGTACGCCGTCCCCGGTGACCGCGACGGACACGCCGACGCCCTTCCGGAGCCGGACGGCACCGGTCTCCAGGCCCCGTACAGCCCCGCGCTGGACGGCTCCGACGGGCCCGACGCCGAGGAGCCGGCCGCCGAGGGCGGGGAGTCGTTCCGGGAGCTGCGCCCGCCACGGAGGCTGCGGCTGTGGCAGCTGGCGCCGGTCGTGGTGCTCGCCGCCGTCGGCTCCCTGATGTTCGCCTTCCCCCTCGCCTTCGAGTTCGGCGGCGACGGCGGTGCGCCCATCGCCATGCTCGGCCTGCTGCTGTGCTGCTGCGCCGCGGGCTGGGGCATGATGGCGGCCCGTCGCGTCGGCCACACCTGGCCCGGCCTGCCCACCCGGGGCTCCGGCCGCCGCGCGAGCTGGCGCGTGGTGCTCGCCTACACCGCCGTGGTGGTCGTCCCCGCGGCCCTCGCCATCTGGCGCGTCACCCGCCTGCGCTGACCCCACGGGGCGGCCGGCCCCTCGCGGCGCCCGCACCGTGCGGCCCGTGTGCCGCCCCGCCGTACGTGCCCCGTGCCCGTCCGCCCCGCGCGCCGGACCGCCCCCGTGGCCCGTACGATTCAGGGGTGAGCACCGCAGCGCGTATCGACTTCCTCAAGGGCCACGGCACCGAGAACGACTTCGTGATCGTTCCGGACCCGGAGGGCCGCCTCGACCTGACCGCCGCCGAGGTCGCCCGGATCTGCGACCGGCGCGCCGGGATCGGCGCCGACGGTGTGCTGCGCGTCGTCCGCGCCGCCGCCGACCCCGAGGCGCGGGCGATGGCCGACGACGCCGAGTGGTTCATGGACTACCGCAACAGCGACGGCTCGGTCGCCGAGATGTGCGGCAACGGCGTCCGCGTCTTCGCCCGCTACCTCCTGCACGCCGGGCTGGCCGAGGCCGGTGACCTCGCCGTCGCCACCCGCGCCGGCATCCGCCGGGTGCACGTCGCCAAGACCGGTGACGTCACCGTCGGCATGGGCCGCGCCGAGCTGCCCGAGGGCAACGCCGACATCACCGTGGGTGAGCGCACCTGGCCGTCCCGGAACGTCAACATGGGCAACCCGCACGCCGTGGCCTTCGTCGAGGACCTGGCGCACGCCGGGAACCTGCTCGACGCCCCGGGCGTCGCGCCCGCCGCGGTCTACCCGGAGGGCGTCAACGTCGAGTTCGTCGTCGACCGCGGACCGCGCCACGTCGCGATGCGGGTGCACGAGCGCGGCTCCGGCGAGACCCGTTCCTGTGGCACCGGTGCGTGCGCCGTCGCCGTCGCCGCCGCCCGCCGGGACGGCACCGACCCGGCGCTGACCGGCACCCCCGTCACGTACACCGTCGACGTCCTCGGCGGCACCCTGGAGATCACCGAACTGCCCGACGGCACGGTGGAGATGACCGGGCCCGCCGTCATCGTCGCCGAGGGGACCCTCGATCCCACGTGGCTCGCCGGGGGAGCCGCCTGACCGTACGCCGTCGCACCGCCGCCCTCCCAAGACACGGCCGTTACCAGGAATTTCGCTCGAACGGGTGATCCGTTTCGTAGGGGGGAGGGGGCGGGCGAACGGCGCGTGGTGGGCTCGGTAGCATCAACCACCGGCCCGGCCGCTCAACCGACGGCGCCTGACCGCCGGTCGACTCGCTGCCGGAGGTGCCCATGAGCGCAGAGGCCACGAACCCTGGAAACCCGGACACGGCCCGGAACCGCCGTGGTCTGCCCCGCCCCGCACTGCGCGGACTGCGCCGTATCGGCCGGGCCGCGCTGCTCGGCCCGGCGCCGCGCGATGGTCTCCCCGACGCGCTGGAACACGTCGCCAAGGTGCACCGCGGCCACCATCCGCACGCCGATCTCGCGATCCTCGCCAAGGCGTACACGCTCGCGGAGTCCTCGCACCGCGGCCAGATGCGGAAAAGCGGCGAACCTTACATCACCCACCCGCTCGCGGTGACCCTGATTCTTGCCGAACTCGGCGCCGAGACCACCACGTTGACCGCCTCACTGCTCCACGACACCGTCGAGGACACCGAGGTGACGCTCGACCAGGTGCGGGCGGAGTTCGGCGCCGAGGTCCGCTATCTCGTCGACGGTGTCACCAAGCTGGAGAAGGTCGACTACGGTGCGGCCGCCGAGCCCGAGACGTTCCGCAAGATGCTCGTCGCCACCGGCCACGACGTCCGTGTGATGTCCATCAAGCTCGCCGACCGGCTGCACAACATGCGCACCCTCGGCGTGATGCGCCCGGAGAAACAGGTCCGGATCGCCAAGGTCACCCGCGACGTCCTCATCCCGCTCGCCGAACGCCTCGGCGTCCAGGCCCTCAAGAGCGAGCTGGAGGACCTGGTCTTCGCGATCCTGCACCCGGAGGAGTATGCCGCCACCCGCCGCCTGCTGAGCGAGCACGCCGCTCGCCCCGATCCGCTCGCCGCGCTCGCCGCCCGGATGCGTACGGTCCTGACCGACGCCGGGATCGACGCGGAGGTCCGGCTGCGCCCCCGCCACCTGGTCTCGGTGCACCGGGTGCGGCGGGCCCGCGGCGAGCTGACCGGTGCGGACCTGGGACGGATCCTGGTGCTGGTGCCCGAGGACGCCGACTGCTACGCGGTCCTGGGGGAGCTGCACACCTGCTTCACGCCGGTCGTCTCGGAGTTCAAGGACTTCATCGCGGCGCCCAAGTTCAACCTCTACCAGTCGCTGCACACCGCGGTGGCGGGCGAGGCGGGGGAGATCGCGGAAACGTTGATCCGCACCCATCAGATGCACCGCGTCGCGGAAGCCGGGGTGATCGCCCTGGGCAACCCGTACGCCCCGGCGGCCGGCGCGGACACCGCGGAGGACGAGCGGGCCGACCCGACGCGCCCCGGGTGGCTCTCCCGCCTCCTGGAGTGGCAGAGCGCCACCCCCGATTCGGAGACCTTCTGGTCCTCGCTCCGCGACGATCTCGCCCAGGACCGCGAGATCACCGTCTTCTGCCCCGGGGACGTCCCCCCGGGCGGGCGTACGGCCGGCGCCCGCCCCGTCGGGCTGCCCGCCGGGTCGAGCTGTGTGGACGGTGCGTACGCCCTGCACGGCGAGGACGCGCACCGCTGTATCGGCGCCCGGGTCAACGGCCGTCTGGCGACCCTCTCCACCGTGCTGCACGACGGCGACAGCCTCCAGCTGCTGCTGGGCCCCGACGCGGCCGCCGGCCCGTCCCCGGAATGGCTCGACCACACCCGCACCCCGGCCGCCCGCCTCGCCATCGGCCGCTGGCTGGCGGAGCGCGGCGGACAGCAGGGCGCGGGGCAGCCGCCGGGGGAGGGCGCCCCCTCGGCCTCCGGGGCTCCGGACGGTGCGCCGCCCGCCGTCGACCCGCCGTCCCCGCCCGGCCCGGAGGCGGAAGGGGAAGGGGAAGGGGCGCACGAGGCCGGGCCGGGCGCCCCCGGGGCCGACGATCCCGCCCCCGAGGCGCTGGCCGTCGACGGGCTGCCCGGTGCCGCCGTCCGGCTGGCCGGCTGCTGTACGCCCGTGCCGCCCGACCCGGTCACCGGCTTCGCCGTACGGGGCGGCAACGTCACCGTGCACCGCGCCCTGTGCCCCGTGGGGGCCCGGATGGCCGCCACCGGGCGGGAGCCCGTCGGGGTGCGCTGGCACGGCTCCGGACCGGCCGGACACGGCTGCCGGGTCACGCTCCGCGCCGAGGCCTTCAGCCGCCCCCACCTGCTCGCGGATCTCACCGAGGCCATCGCCGTCCAGGGCGCCGCCGTCGTCTCCGCCGCCGTCGAGCCCCCCTACGAGCAGCGCGTCCGCCACACCTACACGCTCCGGCTGCCGGACGCCGCCGCGCTGCCCGCCCTGCTGCGCGCCATGCGCCAGGTGCCGGGCGTCTACGACGTCACCCGGGAAGGCAAGTCCCGCCGGGCGCCCGCACCGCGCCCCTGACCGCCCGCCGCGCAGGGGCGCGCCCGCCCGGGAACGCGCCCCACGCGCACACCGAACACACCCCCGCCGCACGCCTGCGCATACGGGCCCCGGCGCGCCGTCCACCGTCCGTTCGGGTGCCAGGGGGGAGAGCCGCCACCGGGGGAGCGGGCGGCGCTGGTAGCCGTGGTCCATGCCGCTCACCCCTTACCTCCGGTACCTCCGGCGCCGTCCGCGCACGGCCCGCCCCGAGCCGTCGCCGCGCCCCCGGGACGGCGGACGCGCCGCGCGCCGTGGCCGCCGCGCCACCGCCCTCGCCCTGGCCGCCGTCGCCGCCCTCGGCGCCGCCGCACCCCCGGCGCCCGGCCCCGAGGGCATCGGGGACCGGCTCTTCCCGCAGCTCGGCAACCCCGGCTACGACGTCCTCGCGTACGACATCGCCCTCGGCTACAGCGGCCACAACGACCGGCCGCTCCCCGCCGTCACCACCGTCACGGCCCGCGCCACCACGGCGCTCGACCACCTCAACCTCGACTTCGCCCGCGGCACCGTCTCCTCCGTCACCGTCGGCGGACTCCCCGCCCGCTTCGCCCGCCGCGGCGAGGACCTCGTGATCACCCCCGCCGTGCCGGTGCCCGCGGGAGCGCCGCTGCGGATCGTCGTCCGCCACACCAGCGACCCCCGGGGCGCCGCCGACGGCGGCTGGATCCGCACCCCCGACGGCCTTGCCATGGCCAACCAGGCCGACGCCGCCCACCGGGTGTTCCCCTGCAACGATCACCCCTCCGACAAGGCGTACGTCACCTTCCACCTCACCGCGCCCCGCGGCGTCACCGCGGTCGCCGGCGGGGTGCCCGTCCCGGGCGGCGAGGACGGGCCCCGCCCGACCCGCACCTTCCGCTCCGTCCACCCCGTGGCCACCGAACTGGCCCAGGTCTCCTTCGGGAAGTCCGCCGTCCTCACCCGCCGGGGGCCGCACGGCCTGCCGGTGCGCGACGTGGTGCCCGCCACCGCCCGCGCCGCCATGGAGCCCTGGCTCGCCCGCACCCCGGCCCAGATCGCCTGGATGGAGCGCCGCGTGGGCCGCTTCCCGTTCCCGCTCTACGGGCTGCTCATCGCCGACACCCGCACCGGCTTCGAGCTGGAGACCCAGACCCTCTCCCTCTTCGAGAAGGGTCTCTTCACCGAGGACCACCGGCCCTCCTGGTACGTCGAGTCGGTGATGGTCCACGAACTGGCCCACCAGTGGTTCGGCGACAGCGTCAGCCCCCGCCGCTGGTCCGACCTCTGGCTCAACGAGGCCCACGCCACCTGGTACGAGGCGCTCTACGCCGAGGAGAGGGGCGGCCGCGGGAAGGCCGCCCTGGCCGACCGGATGCGCCGGGCCTACACCGAGTCGGACGGCTGGCGGGCCGACGGCGGGCCGCCGGCCGCGCCGAAGCGGCCGGTCGCCGGGCAGAAGATCAGCATCTTCCGCCCGGTTGTCTACGACGGCAGCGCGCTGGTCCTGTACGCGCTCCGCCAGAAGATCGGCCCGGCCGCCTTCGACCGCCTGGAGCGCGCCTGGGTCCGCCGGCACCGCGACGGCAACGCCTCCACCGCCGACTTCACCGCCCTCGCCTCCGAGATCTCCGGCCGCGACCTCTCCGGCTTCCTCCATGCCTGGCTGTACGACAGGAAGACCCCGCCGATGCCCGGCCACCCGCAGTGGAAGTCCCGGCGCGTCACGTGACCGCCCCGTGCACGGCGCACGGGGCGGGCCCGCCGCCGGATCCGCCGTACCGCCCCGGTGTGCGCCCGTCCGCCGGGAATCGCCGGAAACACCGGGAAACTCGCGTGACGGCCCCCACCGCCCGTGCGACCATCGACGGGTCGACTCCGGCGGCCGGGAATCTCCGGCGCGGTCCGGACGTTGTCACCACCGAAAGTCCCAGCGCGGCCGACCGGCCTCCCGAGGACTTCCCGACGACACAAAGGATCAAATGACCTCCTCTTCTCTTCCTGCGGACCGCCAGCGCCTCCCCGAGAGCCTCCGGGCCGACGCCCTGATGGAAGAGGACGTCGCCTGGAGCCACGCGGTCGACGAGGAACGTGACGGCGAGCAGTACGACAGGTCGGAGCGCGCCGCCCTGCGCCGCGTCGCCGGACTGTCCACCGAGCTCGAAGACGTCACCGAGGTCGAGTACCGCCAGCTCCGCCTGGAGCGTGTGGTGCTCATCGGCGTCTGGACCTCGGGTACCGCGAGCGATGCGGAGAACTCCCTCGCCGAGCTGGCCGCCCTCGCCGAGACGGCCGGCGCCCTCGTGCTCGACGGCGTCATCCAGCGCCGCGACAAGCCCGACCCGGCCACCTACATCGGCTCCGGCAAGGCCCTGGAGCTGCGCGACATCGTCCTGGAATCCGGCGCCGACACGGTGGTCTGCGACGGTGAGCTCTCCCCGGGCCAGCTGATCCACCTCGAGGACGTCGTCAAGGTCAAGGTCGTCGACCGCACCGCGCTGATCCTCGACATCTTCGCCCAGCACGCCAAGTCCCGGGAGGGCAAGGCGCAGGTCTCGCTGGCGCAGATGCAGTACATGCTGCCCCGGCTGCGCGGTTGGGGTCAGTCGCTGTCCCGGCAGATGGGTGGCGGTGGCTCCGGTTCGGCGGGCGGCGGTATGGCCACCCGTGGTCCCGGTGAGACCAAGATCGAGACGGACCGGCGCCGGATCCGCGAGAAGATGGCGAAGATGCGCCGGGAGCTCGCGGAGATGAAGACCGGCCGGGACATCAAGCGCCAGGAACGCCGGCGCAACAAGATCCCCTCGGTCGCCATCGCCGGTTACACCAACGCCGGTAAGTCCTCCCTGCTCAACCGCCTCACCGGCGCCGGTGTCCTGGTGGAGAACGCCCTGTTCGCCACCCTGGACCCGACCGTCCGGCGCGCCGAGACCCCCGGCGGGCGGCTCTACACCCTCGCCGACACCGTCGGCTTCGTCCGGCACCTGCCGCACCACCTCGTCGAGGCGTTCCGCTCCACGATGGAGGAGGTCGGCGACTCGGACCTGATCCTGCACGTCGTCGACGGCTCGCACCCGGCGCCCGAGGAGCAGCTCGCCGCCGTCCGCGAGGTCTTCCGCGACGTCGGCGCGGGCGACGTCCCCGAGATCGTCGTCGTCAACAAGGCGGACGCCGCCGATCCGCTGGTCCTCCAGCGGCTGCTGCGCCAGGAGAAGCACGCCCTCGTGGTCTCCGCCCGCACGGGCCAGGGCATGGCCGAGCTGCTGGAACTGCTCGACGAGGAGATCCCGCGCCCCGAGGTCGAGATCGAGGCGCTGGTCCCCTACACGCAGGGGGCGCTGATCTCCCGGGCGCACGCCGAGGGCGAGGTCATCTCCGAGGAGCACACCGCGGACGGCACGGTCCTCAAGGCCCGCGTCCACCAGGAACTCGCCGCCGAGCTGCAGCCGTTCGTCCCCGCCGCCTGACCGGCGCCGGTACGCACGCCGAAGGGCCGCTCCCCCGAGGGGGAGCGGCCCTTCACGCTGCCGGGACGTCAGGGGCGGATCAGCCCCTGGCCGCCCAGCGCTTGCTCATCGCGTCGAACATGTTCCGGGCCTCGGGGCCCAGGTGCGGACCGGCCGCCCACTTGGCCGGACGCGGACCCATCGACATGTTGGAGATCAGCTCCGGCTGCCCGTCGGCACCCTTCGCGAACCAGGGACCACCGGAGGAACCACCGGTCATGGTGCAGCCGATGCGGTACATGGTGGGCTTGACCGCGTCCATCGACAGACGGGTCGGCCGGTCGGTGCACTGCTCCTGGAGCGCACCGTCGAACGGCGCCTCCGCCGGGTAGCCCTGCGCCGTCAGGCTGGGGATCTTGCTCATCGCGGGCGCGTTGAAGTTGACGGTGTACGCGCCACCGGCCATCTCCTCCAGCGACTTGCCGCTGGTGCCCTCCTCCGGCTTCACGTGCATCAGCGCGAAGTCGTACGGCGCCATCGGGACGCCCGGCACCGCGCCGCCGTCCTTGATCCACTCGCTGGAGGTGGCCATGTCGTCGGCCCACCACTTGCCCGCCGGGACGCGGTCCTCGAACGGCGCGGTCTTCATCTCGGCGGCGGACACGCCGTTCCGGTTGAAGTTCGGCACGAACATCATGTTGCGGTACCAACCGCCGTTCTTACCGGCGTGCACACAGTGCGCGGCCGTCCACACCAGGTTGGACTTGCCGGGGTGCGCCGGGTCCTTCACGACGGTGGCCGAGCACCGCGACTCACCCTCGGGGGTGCTGAAGAGCAGCAGACCCACGCCGGGCGCGGTGGAGGTGTAGGGCGTCCGCACCGCCTGCGCCGGCACCGCGGCCGGCTCCGGGTCGGTCTTGCCCTGGTCCTCGGAGATGTCCTCGGGCTTGCTCGGGTCCTGCGGCGGCTTGACCTTCTCGATCTTGTCCGGGTCCCAGAAGTCCTTGATGATCGGGTTGATGAACTCGCCGGCCTGCCGGAGCCACTTGTCGCGGTCCCAGTTCTTCCACTCGCCGTTCTTCCACTTGTCCAGGTCGATGCCGTGCTTCTTCAGCTTCTCCTGGAGGTCCTGCGGAATCTTGATCTCGGTGCCGCCCGGGGCGTCCTGCGCGGCGGACGCGCTGGCCTTGGCGTCCGCGTCGCCGTCGGGACCGCAGGCGGTCGCGGTCAGCGCCACGACGACGGTCAGCGCGGCGGCCAGGGCCGGGGAACGGCGCGCGCGCGACGTGGTGCGGCGGGCGGGCGGACGTATGGAACGCATGGGTGAACTCCCCCTGAGACATCGAATCTGAGCTGTTGTGGCACACCCCGCGGCTCTTGTCATGAACCCCAAGCCGCCGGACGCAAGCCCCCACTATGCCGGTGCCGAGGGGGACGGCGTTAGCCGGGCCCCCGGTTCCGGCTGGTAAGGATCTTTCCCACGACCGTGATCCCGCGCCGTGAGCGTCGTTGGTACGTACGGGGGAACGCCGGGCCGCCCGCCGGCCCCGCGCGCCGTAGCTCAGCATCCGGAGGACACGACCGACGTGGCGTTGACCGAATCCGTACCGACGGCCCCGCCGCCGGGCCATGAGGGGATCCTGCGACGGCAGGCCCAGCGGGAATCCGCGGCCCGCACCTACGCCCGCTCGCTGCCGATCGTGCCGGTGCGCGCCCGGGGGCTGACCGTCGAAGGGGCCGACGGCCGCCGCTACCTCGACTGCCTCTCCGGCGCCGGGACGCTCGCCCTGGGACACAACCACCCCGTCGTCCTCGAAGCCGTCCGCACCGTCCTCGACTCCGGCGCCCCGCTGCACGTCCTCGACCTCGCCACGCCGATCAAGGACGCCTTCGTCACCGAGCTGTTCGCCTCGCTGCCCGCCGAGTTGGCCGAAAACGCACGGATCCAGTTCTGCGGGCCCGCAGGGACGGACGCCGTCGAGGCCGCTCTCACCCTCGTCCGCACGGCCACCGGCCGGGACGGGCTGATGGCCTTCTCCGGTGCCTACCACGGCATGACGACCGGCGCCCTCGCCGCGTCCGGCGGCGCCCGGCAGACCGCGGTGACCCGTCTGCCGTACCCCTACGACTACCGCTGCCCGTTCGGCACCGGCGGCGCCCGCGGCGCCGAACTCGGCGCCCGCTGGACGGAATCCCTTCTCGACGACCCCAGGAGCGGGGTGTCCGACCCGGCGGGCCTGATCGTCGAGCCGGTCCAGGGCGAGGGCGGCGTGATCCCCGCCCCGGACGCCTGGCTGCGGCGGATGCGGGAGATCACCGCGGCCCGTGGCATCCCGCTGATCGTCGACGAGGTCCAGACCGGCGTCGGCCGCACCGGCGCCTTCTGGGCCGTCGAGCACAGCGGCATCGTCCCCGACGTCCTCGTCCTGTCGAAGGCGATCGGCGGCAGCCTGCCGCTCGCCGTGATCATCTACCGCGCGGAGCTGGACACCTGGCGGCCCGGCGCACACGCCGGGACCTTCCGCGGCAACCAGCTCGCGATGGCCGCCGGACGCGCCACCCTCGCCCACGTCCGCGCGACCGGACTCGACCGGCACGCCGCCGCCCTCGGCGCCCGGATGCTCGCCCGGCTCCGGGCGCTCGCCGCCGCCCACCCCTGCATCGGCGACGTCCGCGGCCGCGGCCTGATGCTCGGCGTCGAACTGGTCGACCCGGAGGGCGCGGCGGGCCCGGCCGGTGATCTGCCCGCGGACCCCGGCCTCGCGGCGGCCGTCCAGCGCGCCTGCCTGGACCGCGGCCTCATCGTCGAACTGGGCGGCCGCCACCGGTCCGTCGTCCGGCTGCTGCCGCCGCTGACCCTCACCGACGAACAGGCCGAAGCGATCCTCGACCGCCTCGCCGACGCCCTGGAGTGTGTCCGCAAGGCCCCGCCCGGTCCGCGAGGCGGCGCCCCGCACGCCCGCTAGCCGCAGCGGTCCGCCCCGCCCCGGGCGGACCGGCACGCCCTCCCCACCCCACACAGTGAGGCACCTCCCCATGACCGAACGCCCCGCAACCGACGGGACGCAGGCCCCCGAGCGCCCCGCCCACCACCCGGACACCTTCGGCCCGGGCGTACCGCGCCAGCAGCAGCGGCACGGCGCCGACGCCGCGCCGTCGCCGGGCGCGGTACCGCACCCCCTCCCCACGGAGCCCGACCCCCTCGACCACCCCGACCCCGCCCGCGCCGCCGACGCCGCCGCCGTCGAGAACCTGCTGCGCTGCTGGATCCGCGAGAGCGGCGGCCACCGCCCGGCCGGCGGCCGGCTGCGCATCCCGCTGCACGCCAGCGCCACCGCCCTGCACGTCCCCGTCCGCTACTGGTCGCCCACCGGCCTGCACCGGTTCGGCGCCCCCGCCCTGGAGGGCGCTCCGGCCGACGCCGCCCCGCTTGACGCGGTCACCCTCGCCGCACTGCTGCGCCGCGAGGCCGCCCACGGCGCGGCCCCGCCCGGTGCCGGCACCGTCTGCGGCGACGGCGCCGACCTCGTCGGCCGGGTCGCCTGCTCCGTCCGCACCACCGCCGTCTTCCTCGCCGACCGCCGCGCCCGCCCCGCCGACGCCGGGCACTCCCGCTTCCTCGACGGCGAGCAGTCCCTCCTCCTCGGCCACCCGCTGCACCCCACCCCCAAGAGCCGCGAGGGCCTCACCGACGCCGAACACCACGTCTACGCGCCCGAGCTGCGGGGCGGCTTCGCCCTGCACTGGATGGCCGTCCACCCTTCGGCCCTCGCCGCCGACTCCGCGTGGACCGTACGCGGCCGGACCGTCCCCGCCGACCGGCTGGCCCACACTCTCGCCGCCGGCGCCCCCACCCCGCCCGACGGCACCGTCCCGCTGCCGCTCCATCCCTGGCAGGCCCGCGATCTCGCCACCCGCCCCGAGGTCGCCGCCCTCCTCGACTCCGGTGCGCTCACCGACCTCGGGCCGGGGGGCGAGACCTGGTACCCGACCTCGTCGGTCCGCACCGTCTGCCGCCCCGGCTCCGACGCGATGCTCAAGCTCTCCCTCGGGCTGCGGATCACCAACTCCCGCCGGGAGAACCTCCGTAAGGAACTGCTCCGCGGCGTCGAGATGCACCGGCTGCTGCGCACCGGTCTCGCCGCCGACTGGCAGGCCGTCCACCCCGGCTTCGACATCATCCGCGACCCGGCCTACCTCGCCGTCGACGGCCCCGACGGCGCCCCCGTCCAGGGCCTGGACGCCGTCGTGCGCCACCACCCGTTCCGCCCCGGCGACGACGCGGTCTGCCTGGCCGGGCTCACCTCGCCCCGGCCCTGGCCCGGCCGCCCCGCGATGCGCTCCCGCCTCGCCGTCCTCGTCACCGCGCTCGGTGCGCGGACCGGCCGGACCCCCGCCGCCGTCGCCACCGAATGGTTCCTGCGCTACCTCGAAGCCGTCGTCCGGCCCGTGCTGTGGCTCGACGGCACCGCGGGCGTCGCCCTGGAGGCCCACCAGCAGAACACCCTGGTCCTCCTCGACGCCGACGGCTGGCCCGCGGGCGGCCGCTACCGCGACAACCAGGGCTACTACTTCCGCACCTCGCGCCGGGACGACCTCACCGCCCGACTGCCCGGTCTCGGCGAGGCCAGCGACACCTTCGTCCCCGACGACGTCACCGACGAACGCTTCGCCTACTACCTCGCCATCAACAACGTCCTCGGCCTCATCGGGGCCTTCGGCGCCGAACACCTGGTCCGTGAGGAGGTCCTGCTCGCCGCCTTCCGCCACTTCCTCGCCGACGCCGCCACGGCGCCCGCGGCCCACCGCTCCCGCCTGCCGGAGCTGCTGCTGACCACCCGCACCCTGCGCTGCAAGGCCAATCTCGCCACCCGGCTGCACGGCCTCGACGAACTCGTCGGCCCCGTCGACACCCAATCCGTCTACCTCGCCCTGCCCAACCCCCTGGCCCCCTAGGGACGTCTTCCCGATCTTCGCGGGGCCGTGACGCCCGACCCCGCGACCACCGGCACACCCCGGGGCGCGCGCACCCGCCACCGCCCCGGCCCGCCCGCCCCGGGGCCGCGTCGATCCGCGGCCCGGGGCCACGAGAGGAGAGCGCCGCCGTGCCACCCACCGAACCCGGCTCCGGCACCACCCCCGTCCGGCAGCTGCCGGACGCCCCGGGGCCGCCCGCCGCACGGCGCCGGGCGGACGCCGGCCCCGCCGGGCCGCTGCTCGACGGGCTCGCCGACTGGCCGCCCGCCCGGACCGCCGAGGGGCCGTTCGCCCTCGTCCCCGTGGACCTCGTCGCCGACCTCGCCCGCATCGCGGCGTGGATGAACGATCCGGCGGTCGCGGCCTACTGGGAACTGGCCGGCCCCGCCGAGGTCACCGCGGCACATCTGCACCCCCAGCTCACCGGCGACGGCCGCAGCGTCCCCTGCCTCGGTGTCCTGGCGGGCGTCCCGATGAGCTACTGGGAGGTCTACCGCGCCGACCTCGACCCGCTCGCCCGCCACTACGCGGCCCGCCCGCACGACACCGGACTGCACCTCCTCCTCGGCGCGGAGCACCGGGGACGCGGCCTCGGCACGGCCCTGCTGCGGGCTGTCGCCGACCTCGTCCTCACCCACCGCCCGCGCTGCACCCGCGTCGTCGCCGAACCGGACGTCCGCAACACCCCCTCCGTCGCCGCCTTCCTCGCCGCCGGGTTCCGCTACGACGGCGAGCTCGAACTGCCCGACAAACGCGCGGCGTTGATGATCCGCGACCGCCACCCCCTCGACCCGCTCTGACCCGGGGCCGTCCACCGGCGGCCCCGTCCCGCTTTCCGGATCCACCCCTCCCGCGCCACCACCCTCCGAAGGAAACGCGCCGCCCCTGACCCACCCCCGACCATCCGGTGACCGCCGGCGTGTCCCCGCCGTGCCGGTGCGGTCCCACAACGAGGAGTCCCGCCGTGACCGCTGAACACCGGCCCGCCGCATCCCGTGCCGCCGACGACGCCCGGCCCGCCCCGCTCCGCTGGCAGCGCGCGGAACGCCGCCTGCTCGCCAAGACCCTGGCGGAGTTCGCCTACGAGGAGATCATCCGCCCGGAGCCCGTCCCGGAACCTGCGCCGGGGCGGCGGCCGGAGCAGGCGGCAGATCCGGCCGCCGCAGGGCCCGCGCCTGCCGTGCCGCGCCCCGCCGACCCCGCCCCCGATCCCGACGGCCACCCCACCCACTACCGGCTGCCCGTCGCCGACGGCCTCGTCTACCGCTTCACCGCCCGCCGCGGCGCGTACGGGCACTGGCGCGTCGATCCCGACTCGCTCACCCCGGACGCCGATCCGCTGCGCTTCCTCGCCCGCGCCCACGACACCCTCCTCGGGCTGTCCGGCGACACCACCGGGCACCTGCTGCGGGAGCTGACCGCCACCCTCGCCGCCGACGCCCGTCTGGACGCCACCGCACTCGGCGTCGAAGCCCTCGCCGACCTGGACTACGCCGCTCTGGAAGGACACCAGACCGGCCACCCCTGGCTCGTCGCCAACAAGGGCCGGCTCGGCTTCTCCGCCCGGGACGCCGCGGAGTGGGCCCCCGAATCCCGCATCCCGCGCCGCCTGCCCTGGCTCGCCGCCCACCGCGACCTCGCCCACTACCGTGGCGTCCCCGCACTGGCCACCCCCGACCGTCTCTACGGCGAGGAGCTGCCCCCCGCCGTCCGCGACCGCTTCGCCGGCGCCGTCGCCGCCGAGGGCCGCGACCCCGCCGACTACCTCTACCTTCCCGTCCACCCCTGGCAGTGGGACGAGACCGTCGCGCCGCTCTTCGCGCCGCAACTCGCCGACAGATCCATCATCGCGCTGCCCACTGACAACGACCTCCGCCTGCCGCAGCAGTCGATCCGCACCTTCCTCAACGCCAGCCGCCCGCACGGCCGCACCGTCAAGCTCCCGCTCTCGATCCTCAACACCCTCGTCTGGCGCGGGCTGCCCACCGAACGCACCGCCGCCGCCCCCGCCGTCACCGGCTGGGTCCACGAGCTGCGCGACAACGATCCGTATCTGCGCGACGACACGCGGGTGATCCTCCTCGGCGAAACCGCCTCCGTCACCGTCCAGCACCCGTTCTACGACCGGCTGCCCGGCGTCCCCTACCAGTACAAGGAACTGCTCGGCTGCATCTGGCGTGAGCCCCTCACCGGCTACCTCGACCCGGGGGAGCGTGCCCGCACCCTCGCCTCGCTGCTCCAGACCGATCCGGACGGCCGCGCCCTGACCGCTGAACTCGTCCGCCGCTCGGGCCTGCCGCCCCGGGTCTGGCTGCGCCGCCTCTTCGCCGTGATGCTGCCGCCGCTGCTGCACTTCCTCTACCGCTACGGCACGGTCTTCTCCCCGCACGGCGAGAACGCCATCGTGGTCTTCGACGAGAGCGAGGTGCCCGTCCGGCTCGCCGTCAAGGACTTCGTCGACGACCTCAACATCAGCGCGACGCCGCTGGCCGAGCACGAGGCGATGCCGGACGAGGTCCGTGAGGTGCTGCTGACCGAGCCTCCGGGGTTTCTCACCCAGTTCATCCACTCCGGGCTGTTCATCGGTGTCTTCCGCTACCTCGCACCGCTCTGCGAGGAGCAACTGGACGTTCCCGAAAGGGAATTCTGGTCCCTCGTCCGGGCGGAGATCCTCCGCCACCACGAACGTTTCCCCGCGCTCAAGGAGAGGCACGCCCTCTTCGATCTGCTCACCCCGCGGATCGAGCGGCTGTGCCTGAACCGCAACCGCCTGTACACCGACGGCTACCGCGACAGTGCCGAACGCCCGCACGCCACGGTCCACGGCACCGTCCCCAACCCCTTGTACGCGCCGTGACGGGGCGGGCTGTCAGTGGTCCCGCGTAGGCTGGCCACGCTATGACGAAGCCCTCCCTCAACGATCTGCTGCACGCCGCCGTCGCCGCCGTCGGCGGCACCGAGCGGCCCGGCCAGGTGGCGATGGCCGAGGCCGTCGCCGAGGCCGTGCACGACCAGTCGCATCTGCTGGTGCAGGCCGGCACCGGCACCGGAAAGTCCCTCGGCTATCTGGTGCCGGCGCTGGCCCACGGCGACCGCGTGGTCGTCGCCACGGCCACCCTCGCGCTCCAGCGCCAGCTCGTCGAGCGTGACCTGCCGCGCACCGTCGACGCCCTCCATCCGCAGCTGCGCCGCCGCCCCGACTTCGCCATGCTCAAGGGCCGCTCCAACTACCTCTGCCTGCACCGTCTGCACGAGGGCGTGCCGCAGGAAGAGGAGGAGGGGCTCTTCGACCCGTTCGAGTCGGCGACGCCCACCAGCAAGCTCGGCAAGGACCTGCTGCGGCTGCGCGACTGGGCGGACGAGACGGAGACCGGCGATCGTGACGACCTGACGCCCGGCGTCTCCGACCGCGCCTGGGGCCAGGTCTCGGTCGCCTCCCGGGAGTGCCTGGGCGCTTCGAAGTGCGCGTACGGCGCGGAGTGCTTCGCGGAGGCGGCCCGGGAGCGCGCCAAGACCGCCGATGTGGTGATCACCAACCACGCCCTGCTGGCGATCGACGCGATCGAGGGCGCGCCGGTCCTGCCGGAGCACGACGTGCTGATCATCGACGAGGCGCACGAGCTGGTCTCCCGGGTCACCGGCGTCGCCACCGGCGAGCTGACCCCCGGGCAGGTCAACCGCGCGGTCCGCCGCGCCGCCAAGCTCGTCAACGAAAAGGCCGCCGACCAGCTGCAGACGGCGGCCGAGACGTTCGAGCGGCTGATGGAGCTGGCGCTGCCCGGCCGCCTGGAGGAGATCCCGGAGGATCTCGGCTACTGCCTGATGGCGCTGCGGGACGCCGCCCGTACGGTGGTCTCCGCGCTGGGCTCGACGCGCGACAAGAACGTCCAGGACGAGGACGCGGTCCGCAAGCAGGCCCTCGCCTCGGTGGAGAACGTCCACGCCGTCGCCGAGCGCATCGCCAACGGCTCCGAGTACGACGTCGTCTGGTACGAGCGCCACGACCGTTTCGGTGCGTCGTTGCGGGTGGCGCCGCTGTCGGTCTCCGGGCTGCTGCGCGAGAAGCTCTTCGCGGACCGTTCGGTGGTGCTGACGTCCGCCACCCTGAAGCTGGGCGGCGACTTCAACGGCGTCGGCGCGTCCCTGGGCCTCTCCCCGGAGGGCGTGCGGGAGGAGGACGCCCCGGTCTGGAAGGGGCTGGACGTCGGTTCGCCCTTCGACTACGGCAAGCAGGGCATCCTCTACGTCGCCAAGCACCTCGCGCAGCCGGGCCGGGAGGGCAGCCGGGACGACATGCTCGACGAGCTGGCGGAGCTGATCGAGGCGGCCGGCGGCCGGACGCTGGGCCTGTTCTCGTCGATGCGCGGGGCGCAGGCGGCGGCCGAGGCGATGCGCGGCCGCCTCGACATGCCGGTGCTGCTCCAGGGCGAGGAGACCCTGGGCGAGCTGATCCGTACGTTCGCGGCGGACGCCCGGACCTGTCTGTTCGGCACGTTGTCGCTGTGGCAGGGCGTGGATGTGCCGGGCCCGAACTGCCAGCTCGTGGTGATGGACCGGGTGCCGTTCCCGCGTCCGGACGATCCGCTGATGAGCGCCCGCCAGAAGGCGGTGGAGGAGGCCGGCGGCAGCGGCTTCATGGCGGTGGCGGCGACGCATGCCGCGCTGCTGATGGCGCAGGGCGCCGGACGGCTGGTCCGGGCGACGGGGGACCGCGGCGTCGTCGCCGTTCTCGACCCCCGGCTGGAGCGGGCCCGGTACGGCTCGTTCCTGCGGAAGTCGATGCCGGACTTCTGGTACACCACCGACCGCAATCAGGTGCGCCGGTCGCTCGCGGCCATCGACGCGGCGGCCCGGGAGGCGGAGAGCGGCGCGTGACGCCGCCCGACGGCGGTGTCGCCGGGCAGCGCGGAGCCCCGGAACCGGCGCAGTGGTCCCGGGGCTCGCTCGTGGGGCGAGGTCAGACCCGCCGCAGGACCGCCACGACCTTGCCGAGGATGGTGGCCTCGTCGCCCGGGATCGGCTGGTAGGCGGCGTTGTGCGGCAGCAGCCACACATGGCCGTCCTCGCGCTTGAAGCGCTTGACGGTGGCCTCGCCGTCCAGCATCGCGGCGACGATGTCGCCGTTCTCCGCGACCGGCTGGCGGCGGACGGTGACCCAGTCGCCGTCGCAGATCGCGGCCTCGATCATGGAGTCGCCGACGACCTTGAGGACGAACAGCTCGCCGTCACCGACCAGCTGCCGGGGGAGGGGGAAGACGTCCTCGACGGACTCCTCGGCGAGGATCGGTCCACCGGCGGCGATCCGCCCGACGAGCGGGACGTAGGACGCCGCGGGCTTGCCTGCCGTCTCCGTGGCCGCGCTGCTGGCCTGGTCGGAGCCGCGGACCTCGTACGCCCGGGGGCGGTGCGGGTCGCGCCGCAGGAAGCCCTTGCGCTCCAGGGCCATGAGCTGATGGGCGACGGAAGAGGTGCTGGAGAGCCCGACGGCCTGGCCGATCTCCCGCATCGACGGTGGATATCCCCGGCGCTGGACGGAGTCCCGGATGACCTCGATCACGCGGCGCTGGCGATCGGTCAGCCCCGAGCTGTCGGCCCGGATCCCCGGCGGCCGTCCCGGCAGCGCACGGGTGGGCTTCTGCTCCGCAGCATCCGGCGCGGCGTCGTCCATCGGTGTGCTCCGTGCCACTTGAGGGTGTTCGAACCGGCTCTGGGAGTGGCTCTGTGCGGTGATGGTCGCGCTGTCTGCGGTGGTGGTCACGTCGGCCCCTCTCGGAATGTGCTCCCTAGTTAGCCAACGGTAGTTGCTTTCGAAAGGTTGCGCCAAACACACGTTCGAGTGAAAATCAACGAATCTGCTGACTCGCTCGCGTGTCTGGTGTATAGAGCGGAAACCCGAACGGTGATTCGGCCCCGACGGGCGGTGCGCCGTGCCTCCCGCGTACCCCGTCGCACTCGGAAAGACCGGCAAATTCTCGGTGCGGCGCCGCCGGGACGTCGGCGGGTGAGGCGGCCTCTGCCGGTATCGCCCGCGACGCGGAACCCGAAGGCCGCTTCGCTCCGTATTATCCCCTTCGGCCCCGGCGTGCCCGTAGCGGGGGCCGAAGGGGCGGGGAGGGGCGTTCGGATCGCGCCCTCCGCCCGTGCGCCGCCTGCGGATTCCGTCATTCCGGCCCCTGCGGGCCGCCTCGCGGCAGGCTTCCCGTACGCTCGTAGGTGACCCCGACGGCCCGCCTCCACCGCGACACGCGGTAGGCGGCTATGTGCGTCCAGACACCACATCTAGTGCTTGTATGGCGCCGACCACCTACAAGTTGTGGTGTCTGGTCCGGCGGGCCCCCGCGGATCGCCTATGCTGGTGACTGCTCCGAGGGCCTGGAAGGGCCCTCGTGGGGCCGATCAGCCGTACGCGGGCTTCCGGTGACGTACGTCCGCGCAGTTCCGAGGTGAGGAGGGTGGAGCCATGCACTGCCCCTTCTGCAGGCACTCGGACAGCAGGGTCGTCGACAGTCGCACCACCGACGACGGCACATCGATCCGCCGCCGTCGCCAGTGCCCCGACTGCTCCCGCCGTTTCACCACCATCGAGACGGCGTCCCTGACGGTGATCAAGCGGAGCGGGGTCACCGAGCCCTTCAGCCGCACCAAGGTCATCGCGGGCGTGCGCAAGGCGTGCCAGGGGCGGCCGGTCACCGAGGACGCCCTCGCCAAGCTCGGCCAGCGGGTCGAGGAGGCGGTGCGCGCCACCGGCAGTGCCGAGCTGTCCACCCACGACGTCGGGCTGGCCATACTGGGACCGCTGCGGGAACTCGACCTCGTCGCGTACCTGCGTTTCGCGTCCGTGTACCGGGCCTTCGACTCGCTGGAGGACTTCGAGGCGGCCATCGCCGAGCTGCGTGAGCAGCGCGAGCAGGGTCCGCCCGAGCGGGAGTGCGGGGCGGACGGCGGCGATGCCGCGTCCGTTCCCGAGCCCGCCACCGCCGCCGACTGAGCGCGGCGCGATCACACCTGACCGGGGCGCGTGCAGGCGCTCCGGCCCCAGAACGACAGACACTGTGCCACGGGAAGAAGTGTGCACATATGGGCGTTTTCGCCCGTATAGGGAGGCGGAATGACAGAGACGACGAGCGGCCCGGCACGCGGCTCCCGCGCCAAGGGCAGCAAGGCGAGCAAGGGGCTGCGTATCGAGCGCATCCACACCACCCCCGGCGTGCATCCGTACGACGAGGTGGAGTGGGCGCGTCGTGACGTCGTCATGACCAACTGGCGCGACGGCTCGATCAACTTCGAGCAGCGTGGCGTCGAGTTCCCCGAGTTCTGGTCGGTGAACGCGGTCAACATCGTCACCAGCAAGTACTTCCGTGGTGCGGTCGGCTCGCCGACCCGAGAGTCGAGCCTGCGGCAGCTGATCGACCGCGTGGTCAAGACGTACCGCAAGTCCGGTGAGGACAACGGCTACTTCGCCTCCCCGGCGGACGCCGAGATCTTCGAGCACGAGCTGGCGTATGCCCTGCTCCACCAGGTCTTCAGCTTCAACTCGCCGGTCTGGTTCAACGTCGGCACCCAGCAGCCGCAGCAGGTCAGCGCCTGCTTCATCCTCTCCGTCGACGACTCCATGGAGTCGATCCTCGACTGGTACAAGGAAGAGGGGATGATCTTCAAGGGCGGTTCCGGCGCCGGTCTGAACCTCTCCCGCATCCGCTCCTCCAAGGAGCTGCTCTCCTCCGGCGGCAACGCCTCCGGTCCGGTCTCCTTCATGCGCGGCGCCGACGCGTCCGCGGGAACCATCAAGTCGGGCGGCGCCACCCGCCGCGCCGCCAAGATGGTCGTCCTCGACGTCGACCACCCCGACGTCGAGGCCTTCATCGAGACCAAGGTGAAGGAGGAGGAGAAGGTCCGCGCGCTGCGCGACGCCGGCTTCGACATGGACCTGGGCGGCGACGACATCACGTCCGTCCAGTACCAGAACGCCAACAACTCCGTCCGCGTCAACGACGAGTTCATGAAGGCCGTCGAGACCGGCTCGAAGTTCGGCCTGCGCGGCCGGATGAACGGCGAGGTCATCGAGGAGATCGACGCCAAGGGCCTGTTCCGCAAGATGGCCGAGGCCGCCTGGGCCTGCGCCGACCCCGGCATCCAGTACGACGACACGATCAACCACTGGCACACCTCGCCGGAGTCGGGCCGGATCACCGCCTCGAACCCGTGCAGCGAGTACATGCACCTGGACAACTCCTCGTGCAACCTCGCCTCGCTCAACCTCATGAAGTTCCTGCGCGACGACGACCAGGGCAACCAGTCGTTCGACGCCGAGCGCTTCGCCAAGGTCGTCGAGCTGGTCATCACGGCGATGGACATCTCCATCTGCTTCGCCGACTTCCCGACGGAGAAGATCGGCGAGACCACCCGCGCCTTCCGCCAGCTGGGCATCGGCTACGCCAACCTCGGCGCCCTGCTGATGGCCACCGGCCACGCCTACGACTCCGACGGCGGCCGTGCGCTCGCCGGTGCCATCACCTCCCTGATGACCGGCACCTCCTACAAGCGCTCCGCCGAGCTGGCCGCGGTCGTCGGCCCGTACGACGGCTACGCCCGGAACGCCGACGCCCACAAGCGCGTCATGCAGCAGCACTCCGACGCCAACGGTGCCGCCAAGCGCATGGACGACCTGGACACCCCGGTCTGGGCCGCGGCGACCGAGGCGTGGCAGGACGTGCTGCGACTCGGCGGGAAGAACGGTTTCCGCAACGCGCAGGCGTCCGTCCTCGCGCCGACCGGCACCATCGGCCTGATGATGGACTGCGACACCACGGGCGTCGAGCCGGACCTCGCGCTGGTCAAGTTCAAGAAGCTGGTCGGCGGCGGCTCCATGCAGATCGTGAACAACACGGTCCCCAAGGCGCTCAAGCGGCTCGGCTACCAGCCCGAGCAGGTCGAGGCGATCGTCGCCCACATCTCCGAGCACGGCAATGTCATCGACGCCCCCGGTCTGAAGCCGGAGCACTACGAGGTCTTCGACTGCGCCATGGGCGCCCGCTCGATCTCGGCGATGGGCCACGTCCGGATGATGGCCGCGGCGCAGCCCTTCCTGTCGGGTGCGATCTCCAAGACCGTGAACCTGCCCGAGACGGCCACCGTCGAGGAGGTCGAGGAGGTCTACTACGAGGGCTGGAAGCTCGGCCTGAAGGCGCTCGCGATCTACCGCGACAACTGCAAGGTCGGCCAGCCCCTCTCCGCCAAGAAGAAGGAGGAGGAGAAGAAGGCCGAGCCGGTCGCCGAGAAGAAGGTCGTCGAGTACCGCCCGGTCCGCAAGCGCCTCCCGAAGGGCCGTCCCGGCATCACCACCTCCTTCACCGTCGGCGGCGCCGAGGGTTACATGACCGCGAACTCCTACCCGGACGACGGTCTCGGCGAGGTCTTCCTGAAGATGTCCAAGCAGGGCTCGACCCTCGCGGGCATGATGGACGCCTTCTCCATCGCGGTGTCGGTGGGTCTGCAGTACGGCGTGCCGCTGGAGACCTACGTCTCGAAGTTCACCAACATGCGCTTCGAGCCGGCCGGTATGACGGACGACCCGGACGTGCGGATGGCGCAGTCGATCGTCGACTACATCTTCCGCCGCCTGGCGCTGGACTTCCTGCCCTTCGAGACCCGCTCCGCGCTCGGCATCCACTCCGTCGAGGAGCGCCAGCGTCACCTGGACACCGGTTCGTACGAGCCGTCCGAGGACGTGGACGTCGAGGGCCTGGCGCAGTCCGCACCGCGTCAGACCGAGGCGCCCGCCCCGGCGGCCCCGGCCGCGGAGGCCGAGGCCCCGGCGCCGAAGAAGCAGGCGCACACCAACGCCGAACTGGTCGAGATGCAGCTCGGCATCAACGCCGACGCCCCGCTCTGCTTCTCCTGCGGGACGAAGATGCAGCGCGCGGGCAGCTGCTACCTCTGCGAGGGCTGCGGCTCGACCAGCGGTTGCAGCTGAGAACGGGCGGACGGCATCGGACGCCGCGGTGAGCGTCCGGTGCCGTGGCCACTGATCCGCAGGTGAGAGAGGGAGCCGACCCCGTGTCGGCTCCCTCTCCGCCGTTTCCGCCGCGAGATGCCCGCGGTACGGATCGCCCGTGGGGTGGTGCCGACCGGGTTCGCCGCCGGTTTTCAGGGTCGCCGGGCCGCAGGTCCGCCGCGCCGGCGCCGGCCTCCGGTGCGGCTTCCCGGCGGCGCTGCGGTCAGCCGCCCATCAGGGCGGTGAAGGCGTTCGGCTCGGCGTCGAAGCCGCGCAGTCCCTTCTGCAGGCGCCACTCGCCGTCGGTGTCGCGGGTGAACGCGGCGACGACGGCGGACGTCGACGGGGCGACCGAGGCGAAGTCGTCCCGGACGAGATCGGTGTAGCCCTCGCGGATCTGGACCTCGGTGTGGGGCACCTCGCCGAAGGTCTTGCGGCCGCCGCTCTGCTGGATGACGACGCCCACGACGACCCGGGTGTAGCGCTCCGCCAGGCGCTCCAGCTCCAGTGTCATGACCTCGTCGGAGCCGAAGCCCTGGCCGGTGCGGCTGTCGCGGTTGAGGGTGATGGTGCCGTCGGGGGAGCGGCTGTCGAAGTGGACGAGGTAGACGGGCTTGTCCGTGGGCGTGTCCGCCTCATAGGTGGCGGCGATCAGGTCGAGGTCGTTGTCCGGCTCGCCGACGGGGCTGGGGTCCCACTTGAGCGTGACCTCGACCTTCTCGATGCCTTTGTTGAGCGTGCTCACCGGGCTTGTCCTTCCGTCGCTTTCCGTCTCACCGCACGCGCGGAACGGCTCCGCGCGCGACCGGCTGCCCTTCCCGGCCCGGGTGGTGAGGCGTACGGCCGGTGGCGGGCAGCCGCGGAGCGCCGGGCGGTCGCCCGTGGTCGTGCGGGCAGCGCGCCGTAACACCCCGTTGGATGTCCATGGTGCCACGGCGGTGTGTCATCGCGGCGTGGCGAACTGTGCCTGTGGACAACTGCGTTGGTCGGGAAAGTGGCCGGATCCGTTGCCCCGTAAGGGTGTTGGGGCGGGGTCCGCGGTGGCGCGGTCCCCGGTGTGCACCCGGTCTCACTGCTGCGGCTCGCCCCACAGGCGGCACAGGTGGTGGTCCAGGACGTCCAGCGCGGCGGCGGGCGAGATGTGGTCGATCAGTACATGGGTGGTGAGGCCGTCGACGAGGGCGAGGAGGGTGCGGGCCTCCAGGGAGGCGTCGGCCTCCGGCGCCGCCTGGGCGAGGAGCGCGGTGAACGCCTCCTGGAGCGCGGTGTAGTTGGCGCGCAGGATCTCCGCCAGTGGACGGCTGACGGTGGCCTGGGCGAGGAAGGCGAGCCAGACACGGGCCTCGGCCCGGTGTTCCTGCCGCAGTAGGGAGAGTTCGGTCGCGGCGTGCCCCAGTGTGGTGCGCGCCGACTGCGCGGGGGACTCGGAGATGCGGGCGGAGACCCGGGTGGTGACGCGTTCGCCGATGTAGGTCAGGGCGAAGGTGAGCATCTCGTCCTTGGTGCGGAAGCAGCGCTGGACCGCCCCCATGGAGACGTCCGCGCGGGCCGCGACGTCCCGCAGGGTGACCCCCTCCAGGCCGCGTTCCTCGGCGAGTCGGCAGACCGCGTCGGCGATCTGCCGGCGTCGGCCCTCGTGGTCCACCAGCTTCGGCATGGCACTCCGTTTATCCGATGCGTACGTATCGCCAATCAGGGTACGGTGTTTTTTCGATGCAGACGCATCAGTACGACTGGTGGGGGCGGGAATGCGACAGCGCCGCCCCCGGAACGCGCCTGCCCCCGAGGGCGGGCCGACGGGAGGGAACGGGTATGCGGGACGCACTGTGGCGGATGCCGGCCGGAGCTCAGGCGGCGGCCGTACGCGAGGGGGCCGTGACGGCGGCCGAGCTGCTGGAGGCGCATCTGGCGCGGATCGACGAGGTCAACCCGGCGGTCAACGCGGTGACCCAGTTGATCGCCGACCGGGCGCGCGCCGAAGCGGACGCCGTCGACCGCCGCCGGACGGCAGGCGGGGAGTTGGGGCCGCTGGCCGGGGTGCCGTTCACGGTCAAGGAGACCACCGCCGTCGAAGGCGTCCCGACGACCTTCGGCGCGACCGCCCTCCGGCACGCCACGGCGCGCGCCGATGCGCCCCCGGTCGCCCGGCTGCGCGCCGCCGGCGCCATCCCGGTGGGCCACACCAACATGCCCACCTTCGTCCTCGCCGGGATGCACGCCCGCAGCGAGCTGTTCGGCGACACCGTCAACCCCTGGTCCCGCGCGGTCACCCCGGGCGGCTCCAGCGGCGGCGACGGGGCGGCCGTGGCGAGCGGCATGGTGCCCCTCGGTCTCGGCAACGACGCCGGGGGATCGGTCCGCATCCCCGCCGCCTTCTGCGGCATCGCGGGGCTGAAGCCGACCACGGGCCGCTACCCCGCCGACCACCGTGTCGGCGCCGACGATCCCGCCCTGGCCGCCCAGGAGTTGGTGGTCGACGGGCCGCTCGCCCGCACCGTCGCGGACCTGCGGCTGGTCCACGGGGTGCTGGCCGGGGCCGCCCCGTGCGACCCCAGGGCCGTCCCCGTACCGCCCTTCGGGGCGCCGCTCCCGGGCCCGCTCAAGGTGGCGAAGGTGTCCGACCCCGGGGGTGAAGGGGTGCACCCGTCGGTCCGCGCGGCCGTCGACGCCGCGGCGGACGCCCTGAGCGACGCCGGTTACGAGGTGTGCGAGGTTCCCGGCCTGCCGCGTTTGGAGGAGACGCTGGAGGCGTACGCGCGGATGACGCTCACCGAGTTCGCCGCCGCCTGGCCGCGCGTCAAACCGCTCCTGGGGGAGGCCGGTCACCGCTTCATCGAGTGGGGCATGGCGCGCACCCGCCCCGTGGACCTCGCGGAGTATCTGCGACTGACCGGGGTGCGCCTGGGCATCCGCCGGGACTGGGCGGCGTTCCTGGCGGAGTACCCGCTGGTCCTCGGACCGGTGTTCACCCTGCCCCCGTTCGCCCCGGGGGAGGAACTGCGCGACCCGGAAAGCTCGTTGCGGCTCCAGCGCGCCATGCGGCTGTGCACCGCCACCAGCTTCGCGGGGCTGCCCGCCGTCGCGGTGCCTGCGGGGACGGACGGCGGACTGCCCCGCGGCGTCCAGCTCATCGGCCGCCCCTACCGGGAGGACCTGTGTCTGGACGCCGCCGAGGAGGTGGAGCGGCGGCTCGCCGTCCCGGTGCCCATCGACCCCCGGCCGTAGGGCGGTTCGTCCGCGACGGGCGGCGGGGCGGCCGGTGGGCGGCGCCCCGCCCGTCGCGTGCGGATCCGCGGATGTTCGGCGGGCGACAGCGGTGATTTGGCCGGTCCCGGGCCGTACGATGGCGCGGTGCTTGTCAAGTGGATTCGCCTCACCGTCGTGGACCGTCGAGGGTTCGAGCGGGGGCAGCGGAAATGGGCGGGACTGCTGGGGGAGCCGGGATTCCGGGGGCAGGGCGGCGGCTGGAGCAGAAGCCGCCCCGGCGTCGCCCACCTCGTCGCCTTCTGGGAGAGCCGGGCGTTCTACGACTCCTTCATGGCGCGCTCCCACGACCGGCTCGCCGCCGCCCAGGTGGGCACCTTCAAGGACAGCCAAGTCCGCCTCTTCGAGCACGAATTCGACGTGAAGGTGGGTTTCGAGCCGGTCTTCGCCGACGTCGACGTCCTGCGGCTGGCCCACTCCCAGGTGCGCGAGGACCGTGTGGAGCACTTCACGCTGATGCAGGTGAAGGTCTGGAACCCGGCGATGGCCGGCTCGCCGGGCATGGTGCGCGGGATGCTGGGGCGGGCGCCGGGGGAGGAGTTCCTGGTGCTGTCGATGTGGCAGTCGGCCGCCGAACGCGGCAAGTACCGCCCGGAGCGGGTGGAGCGACTGGCCCTGCGCGCCCAGATAGCGGCCGACGTGGAGGCCCTCGCGGGTGATGTCGTCCAGCTCGAACCGGCGTGGACGGTCTGAGCGCACGCCCCCGGGGAGCGCCCGGATGCTCCCCGGCACCCCGGTGACGCGCGCCCCGGTGATCACCGCACGGGCGCCGTACGGAGCCGCCCGCCACGCCCCGGGCGGGCGGCCCCGCCCCGTGTCCGCCGGTCGCGACGCGCGCGGCGGGCGTTCTAGGGTGGCCGCATGGCACGGCCGCGACGCATCGTCCTCATCCGCCACGGGGAGTCGGCGGGGAACGTCGACGACACCGTCTACGAACGCGAGCCGGACCACGCGCTCAGCCTGACGGACAAGGGCCTCCACCAGGCCCGCGAGGCCGGTGGCCCGCTCCGGGAGATCTTCGGCGACGAAAGCGTCTCCGCCTACGTCTCCCCGTACCGCCGTACCCACCAGACCTTCCGGGCCCTCGGACTCGACCCGGACCGCGTCCGCGTACGCGAGGAGCCACGGCTGCGCGAGCAGGACTGGGGCAACTGGCAGGACCGCGACGACGTACGCCTCCAGAAGGCGTACCGCGACGCCTACGGGCACTTCTTCTACCGCTTCGCCCAGGGGGAGTCGGGCGCCGACGTCTACGACCGGGTCGGGGCCTTCCTGGAGAGCCTGTGGCGCAGCTTCGAGGCTCCTGATCACCCGCCGAACGTCCTGATCGTCACGCACGGCCTGACCATGCGGCTGTTCTGCATGCGCTGGTTCCACTGGTCGGTCGCGGAGTTCGAATCGCTCGCCAACCCCGGCAACGCCGAGTGGCGCGTCCTCCTCCTCGGTGACGACGGCCGCTACACCCTGGACCGGCCGTTCGAGCGCTGGCGGGAACCGGAGCCGTACGGCATCTCCGGTTAGAGTGCGAGCGATGACCGCCGACGACCGTGACGCAGACCGCCGCGCGCGGGCCCTCGCCAGCCTGCGCGGACTCGCCGTGGGCGACGCCCTCGGCGCCCGCTTCGCCACCCCCGCCCACCTCCCCGCCCTCCGCCGCCGCGCCCTGCCGCCCGGTACCTGGCGGTGGACCGACGACACCGAGATGGCCTGCTCCGTCCTGGCCGTCCTGAACGCCCACGGCCGCATCGACCAGGACGCCCTCGCCCGGTCCTTCGCCGACCACCACCAGGCCGAGCGCGACTACGGCCCGGCCGTCGACCGCCTGCTGCGCCGCCTCCGTGAGGGCGCCGACTGGCACGAGCTCGCCGCCGCCCTCTTCAACGGCCACGGCTCCTGGGGCAACGGCGCCGCCATGCGCATCGCCCCGCTGGGCGCCTGGTACGCCGGCGACGCCGAGCAGGCCACCCACCAGGCGGAGATCTCCGCCTACCCCACCCACCAGCACCGCGAGGCCGTCGTGGGCGCCATGGCGGTCGCCGCTGCCGCCGCCCTCGTCGCCGACCCGGACCGCGACACCGGCCCGGCGCAGCTGATCGACGACGTCCTGGCGCTGATCCCGCGCAGCGCCGTCCAGGCCGGACTCCGCCGCGCCCGGGACATGCTCGACTACGGTGACCCCGGCACCGTCGCCGCCGTCCTCGGCTGCGGCCGCCGCACCAGCGCCCACGACACCGTCCCCTTCACCCTCTGGGCCGCCGCCCGGCACCTCGGCGACTACCCGGCGGCGTTCTGGGCCACCGCCCGGGCCGGCGGTGACGTGGACACCACCTGCGCCATCGTCGGCGGCATCGTCGCCGCCGCCCCCGCGGGCGCGCCGCCGGCCGACTGGCTCGCCGCCACGGAGCCGCTCCCGTCCTGGGTGCCCGCCTGATCCACCTGGCGGCGCCCGGCCCGGAGCCGCCGCGCCAACGGGCGCCCCGGCCCGGCGACTTCGCCCCTGGGGAGCGCCGCACCGCACCCCGTGCCACCCGGTCCGCGCACCCCCGCGACCGGCCCCGGTGGCGGCGTTCGCACTCTCATCCGGATCCGGTGGCGACGCGCGCCCCGAATAGGCGTACGCTTGCTGGCGCCATGCCGTACGAGCCTCCCACCCATACCGTCGAGCGATCACTGCGCGCCACGACGGGCGCCAAGATCGTCGCCGGTGTCGACGAGGTCGGGCGAGGAGCCTGGGCCGGTCCCGTGAGCGTCTGCGCGGCCGTCACCGGCCTGCGCCGCCCGCCCGCCGGACTCACCGATTCCAAGCTGCTGACCCCCAAGCGCCGCACCGACCTCGCCGAGGTCCTCGGCGACTGGGTCACCGCGTACGCCCTGGGGCACTCCTCCCCGGAGGAGATCGACGCCCTGGGTATGACCGCGGCGCTCCGGCTCGCGGCCGTCCGCGCCCTGGAGGCGCTGCCGGTCCGCCCGGACGCGGTGATCCTCGACGGCAAGCACGACTACCTGGGCGGGCCGTGGCGGGTCCGCACGGTCATCAAGGGCGACCAGTCCTGTATCGCGGTCGCCGCCGCATCCGTGCTCGCCAAGGTGCGACGCGACGCGATGATGGCCGAACTGGGCGTGGACCACGCCCCGTTCGACTTCGCCGGTAACGCCGGTTACCCCTCCCCGACCCATCGCACCGCCCTGGAGGAGTACGGTCCCACGCCGCACCACCGGGTCTCGTGGTCCTACATGGACGCGTTGCCCCGGTGGCGGCATCTGAAGAAGGTGCGCGTCACCCCCGAAGCAGCCGCTCTGAAGGCCGGTGGCCAACTCGGCTTCGACTTCTGAGCGGTGCGGGCGTCGAGGCGGACCCGCCGACACGTCCCGCACCCACGTTTGATAGACATCCCTTCATGCCTCTCATCCCCGAGGAGCCTCAGATTCACGAGAGTGTCCCGGGTCCCCGCGCAACTCCGGCCGCCGGCCGCACCGCGCCGACCCCCCGCCCCGTTCCCGGCCCCCGCCCCGCGCCCGCGCGCGGACCCCACGCGGCCGGAGTCCGTCCGGGCAAGCCCGGTCCGCCCGCCCCGCCGCGGGCGCCCGTCACGGCCCCGCCCGCCCAGCGCACCGGCCCCCGCCCCGCGGCGGCCACCGACGCGCAGCTCCAGTTGATCCCGGCCCCCGCCGACGGCGCCCTGGACGCCGCCGACGAGGCCGTCGACCTGCTGCTGGACTCCGGACGCGCACCGAGCGACATCCTGGTGCTCACGACCGGTGACCCGCACCCCTGGGCCGCCCACGAGCTGTCCTTCGGCGAGGCGTCCTACTGGGCGCAGTACGACGCCGCGGAGGACGTGTTCTACGCGGACGCCGCCGCCACCCGGCCCGCCGGACGGCCCGTCGTGGTCGTCGCGGTCAACGGCGGCACCGACGAGACCACGGCGCGGGCCCTGCCCGCCGCCCTGGCGCGCGCCGGAGCACTGCTGATCGTCTGCGGCGACCCGCAGCGCATCAACGCCGTGCTCGGCACGTCCGCCTGACCGGTCCCGCACGCAGCGGCCCGCCGGCCACCAGGCCGGTCGGGCCCGCACGCGTACCCGGAGGCGGCCGCCCGTCGGCCTGCCCCGGGGCGCACGGTGCCGTCACGGGCACGGAGAGGCACGGCGCGCGCCGCCGACTCGCACCGTGCGGCCGCCCGTCGCCGTGCTTCCCGGGCACACCCGAAAACGGCGCCTCCGCTTCCGTAGCGGGCCGCTCCGCCCCCTCAACTCCCGCTCGCGGCAACGCTCCTGTGCTCCTGACTGCCCGCCGGAGCCTCGGACTCCGGCAGTCGCCGGGGCCGCTCCACGCCGTCGTCGGACCGCCGCGCCCTGCCCGGCCGTCGCGCCGCCTCCGCACGGGGCCGCTCGCCGCCCGCCGTGGCCACGGGGCGCCCACCCGCCCGCGGGCGGCCGCCGGGCCGCCGTCCGCCACGCTCCTCGCCCAGCACCTGCCAGCGCTCGCCGTTCAGCATGAGGTACGCCCCGCACCGCAGCCCGTGCAGCGTGCACGCGTCCCGTAGCCCCCACATCCAGGCGCCGTCCGTCTCCGTCCACCGCAGCTCCCCCGCGCGGCAGTACAGGAGCACCGCCGTCCGTACCGGGACCCGCAACCGCAGATCGTGCGGCACGATCCGCCGCAGCTGCACCAGTAGGGCGTGCCGGAACCGCCAGCCGTCCGGGGCGGCGGCGCCGAGCGTGAACGACGCGCTCGCCCGCACCCGCTGATCCGGATCGAGCACCGCCACCACCGCGGTGGCGAACGCCGGGGCGTGCCGCTGGTGCACCCCGTTCACCAGCTCACGAGGGTTGCGCAGCAGCGGAATCCCCGCCGTGGCCCACTCGGCCGGCTCCAGCACGCGGCTGCGCCGCACGGCCGGATCGGCGGCCTCGGGGCGGGGTGCGGACGGGGGCTGGGCATCGGTGAAATCCACGGTCCTCCCTTCGGCCGCGCGTCCCCTCGGCGTGCGGTAGCGGGCGCGCGACTCCACGGCACTCCGGCGTGCGTGCCGGTACGCGGAAGCGGCACCGGTCCCGTACGGGCACGCGGTACCCCACATGCGCGCACTCCCGCCTCGCCGATGGCGCTGCCTCCATCCTTCCCGCCACCGCCCCGCCCGACGCCCTGCCGCTCCCTCCCCGTCCGGCCTGCGCGGCCCCTTTTCGGGGGCGGGCGTACGGGACGTGCCGCGCGGGCGCACGGGGCGCGCGGCGAACCGGCGCCCTGCGGTCCGGCACGCGTTCGGCGGCGCGACGCCCGCCGCGGGGACCGCGAACCGGGCCTCCTACGGGTGCGGACCCCCATTTTCCTCTGCGTACCGAGGACCGCGCCACGGCCTCGGACCGTTCCGATGAAACCGCGCTTTAAAGCTCTGAACTGCGTAAACATCCTTGCGAGGGAAGTGCGGACGTGTCTGCGCGAACGTCCGGCGACGTCGATTCCGGACGCCGGCGGAGCGTGCGGACGGCCTCCGACGCGGTGGGCAGTGGCTGTTTGTCAGTGGCGTGCTGTTGCATGGAGGGCATGAACGAACAGGAGCTGCGTGCCGAAGCCGACGCCATCCTCGTCGAGCTGGTCGGCGACCCGGGAGGCCCGGCGACGCTGCGGGAGGACCAGTGGCAGGCAGTGGCCGCCCTGGTGGTCGAGCGCCGCCGCGCGCTGGTCGTGCAGCGCACCGGCTGGGGCAAGTCGGCGGTGTACTTCGTCGCCACCGCACTGCTGCGCCGCCGCGGCTCCGGCCCGACGGTGATCATCTCGCCGCTGCTGGCACTGATGCGCAACCAGGTCGAGTCCGCCGCCCGCGCCGGAATCCAGGCGCGGACGATCAACTCCGCCAACCCGGAGGAGTGGGACGCCATCCACGAGGAGGTCGAGCGCGGCGACGTCGACGTCCTCCTGGTCAGCCCGGAGCGCCTCAACTCCGTCGACTTCCGCGAACGGATGCTGCCGAAGCTCGCGGCCACCACCGGCCTGCTCGTGGTGGACGAGGCACACTGCATCTCCGACTGGGGTCACGACTTCCGCCCGGACTACCGCAGGCTGCGCACCATGCTCGCGGAACTCTCCCCGGGCGTCCCCGTCCTCGCCACCACCGCCACCGCCAACGCCCGGGTCACGGCGGACGTCGCCGACCAGCTCGGCACGGGCGCGGGGGAGGCCCTGGTGCTGCGCGGCACCCTGGAACGGGAGAGCCTGCGGCTCGGCGTGGTCCGGCTGCCGGACGCCGCACACCGCCTGGCCTGGCTCGCCGACCACCTCGACGAGCTGCCGGGCTCCGGCATCATCTACACCCTCACCGTCTCGGCCGCCGAGGAGGTCACCGACTACCTCCAGGGCCGCGGCTTCCGCGTCGCCTCCTACACCGGCCGCACCGAGAACGCCGACCGCCAGCAGGCCGAGTCCGACCTGATCGGCAACCGCGTCAAGGCGCTGGTCGCCACATCCGCGCTGGGCATGGGGTTCGACAAGCCCGACCTCGGTTTCGTGATCCACCTCGGTTCGCCGTCCTCGCCCATCTCCTACTACCAGCAGGTGGGCCGCGCGGGCCGCGGCGTCGCGCACGCCGATGTGCTGCTGCTGCCAGGCAAAGAGGACGAGGCCATCTGGCGCTACTTCGCCGAGGTCGCCTTCCCGCCCGAGTCCCAGGTCCGCCACACCCTCGCCGCCCTCGCCGACGCCGGACGCCCGCTCTCCGTACCGGCCCTGGAGGCCCAGGTCGACCTGCGGCGCAACAGGCTGGAGATGATGCTGAAGGTGCTGGACGTGGACGGCGCGGTCCGGCGCGTGAAGGGCGGCTGGACAGCCACCGGCGCCGACTGGGTGTACGACGCCGAGCGATACGCCTGGGTGGCACGGCAACGGGCCGCCGAACAGCAGGCGATGCGCGACTACGTCAGCACCTCCCGGTGCCGGATGGAGTTCCTGCGCCGCCAGCTGGACGACGAGGGCGCGGCCCCCTGCGGCCGCTGCGACAACTGCGCGGGGGAGTGGGCCCACTCCACGGTCTCCCCGGCGGCGCTGGCGGGCGCCACGGGCGAACTGGACCGCCCGGGCGTGGCGGTCGAACCCCGCCGCATGTGGCCGACGGGCATGGCCGCCCTGGGCATCGACCTCAAGGGCCGCATCCCGGCCCAGGAACAGTGCGCCCCCGGGCGTGCCCTGGGGCGTCTCTCGGACATCGGCTGGGGCAACCGCCTGCGCCCGCTGCTGGCCGAGCAGGCCCCCGACGGCCCGGTTCCGGACGACGTCCTCCAGGCCGCGGTGGCAGTCCTCGGCGACTGGGCCCGCTCCCCGGGCGGCTGGGCCTCGAAGGCCCCGGACGCCGCGGCCCGTCCGGTGGGCGTCGTCGCCGTCCCGTCCGTCAGCCGCCCCCGGCTCGTCCACTCCCTCGCCGAGGGCATCGCCCGCATCGGACGCCTTCCCTTCCTCGGCTCCCTCGCCCACACGGAACAGAGCGCCGCCCACCGGTCCCACCGCAGCAACTCCGCACAGCGCCTCCAGACCTTGTCCGCCGCCTTCACCGTCCCCGGCGAACTGGCCGACGGTCTGGCCCGCACCCCGGGCCCGGTCCTGCTCGTGGACGACTACACCGACTCCGGCTGGACCCTCGCCGTCGCCGCCCGCCTCCTGCAACGGGCAGGCACGGAGCGGGTGCTGCCACTGGTGCTCGCGGCGGCGGGGTGAGCGGGCGGGGGCTGCCCGGCTCCGGCTGAAGGGTGCGATGGCGCGGCGGGCTGCTCATGGGGGAGGGACGGGCGCGCGGCGGTGCGGTGTGTGTGCGCTCCGGAGCAGCGGTTTGGCTTACTGCCGGTGGCCGGTGGATGCCGGCCGTTGGCTTCGGCCTTCATCGGGTCCGGGGTGTCTCGCCGTGCGCGGATGGTGTGGGCCGGGCCGCCGCGCGATCTCGTGCGGGCGCCTGCCACCGTCTGAGGCGGGAGACCGTCCGGCGTCGTCCATGTACGGCGTACTCGTACCGTACGAACGCGGGGCGGTAGCTCCCGGCCCGTCCGCTCCCGGCGCATGCGGCGGTGGAACCGTGGGCGCCTGCCGGAGTGAGGAGAGCCAAGGGCGCCCTTCAAGGCGGCACCCGGACCCGGGCGCGCCCGACGTCACAGCTGCCTGCTGAATCCGCCCTGCCTTGGGCCGGGAAACCGTCGTGTGCCCACGGCTCGCGCGCCAGGGCCGCCCCGTCCGCGCCTGTGGATATTTCCGCCACCCGAGGGTTTTCCACAGGGGTCGCGGCGCAGCGGACCGGCGCGGGATCTTCGAGCCATGAACCAGCACAGCGAACGGCCCCACGACCCGAACCGCACCGGCAGGCCGCAGCCCCGCGCAGGTACGTCCGCAGCCTCCGGGCGCCCGGAAGACCCGCCCGCGGCCGCCGCACCGGGCCCCGCGCGGCCGCCGGCTCCGACGATTCCCGCGCCCCGCACGCCCCTCTCCGCCCCGTCCCAGGACCCCACGGCATCCCCGCGGAAGCCCGTCCGCCCCGACGCCGGAACCACCCGTGCCACCGGGCCACGGGGCTCCGCCCCCACCGAGCGCCCCGGAGCGCCTCGCCCCGGCCACACCGACCTCTCCCTGCCCGCGAACCTCTTCCTCCCGGCCGGCCCCGTTCCGGAGAACCCGGACCCGGACGCATCCGGCCCGGCAGCCACCACCACACCCGACGCCGCCCCGTCCGGGGGAAACCACACCACCGCCCGCGATCCCGACCGTGAGACCGAGACCGGCTCCGAGACCGAGCAGCAGGTCACCCTGCGCGACGCCGCCGACCTCGCCGACGCCCTGCCGTACCTGATGGGCTTCTATCCCGACGACAGCATCGTCCTGGTGGGACTCCACGGCCCCCGCGGACGCTTCGGCGCCCGGGGCAGGCTCGGTATCCCCACCGACCCGGAGCAGTGGCCCGACGTCGCCGACCAACTCGCCTCCTGCCTCATCACCGCCGCCGGCGACCGCGGCGTCCGGCCCGCCGGCATGCTCGTCTTCCTCTGCCAGGAGCCGAGGAACGGCGAACGCGGCCAGGACGTCACCCGTCGACTGCGGCCCCTCGCTCAGCGGCTGCGCACCGCATGCGGCGCTCTCGACGTCCCCGTCCTCGAAGCGCTCTGCCTCTCCAACAACCGCTACTGGTCGTACTGCTGCCCCACCTACCGCTGCTGTCCCGCCGACGGAAAACCCATGGTCATGCCCGGCACCTCGGTCATGGCGGCCGCCGCCGCGTACGCGGGCATGCAGGTGCGCGGCTCCCTCAAGGAGATGGAGGCCCGCCTCGCCCCACGCACCGGCCCCCGCGCCGCCGAACAGGTCAAGGCGCTCGACACCGCGGTCAGCCGGGTCCTGCCCCGGATGCTCCACGCCAACGGCGCCCGCGCCGTCCGCCAGGACACCCTCGACCGGGCCGCCGCCATGATCCGGCGATTCCGGGAGGACACCCCCACCGGCAGCAACCGGGCCCGTGACGCCTGTGACGACGCCCTCCTCACCGACACCGAAGCCGCCGAACTCATCCTCGGCCTCCAGGACCGGCTCACCCGGGACCGGGCCGCCGAATGGCTGGAAGGCCCCTCCGCCGCAGCCGCCCTCCGCCTCTGGCGCGCCCTCGCCCGCCGCTGTACAGGCGCCTACCTCGAACACTCCGTCGCCCCACTGACCCTCGCGGGATGGGTCGCCTGGTCCACGGACGACCAACCCTCCGCCCGCGTCGCCCTCAGCCGCGCCTTGGGCATCGACCCCGACTATGTCTTCGCCCAACTCCTGCACCGTGGCATCAACGAGGGCCTCGACCCCGAACCGTTGCGCCGCTGTCTGAGGAGCGAACGAGAGGAGCGCGAAGCACAGACGGCCCGCGCGACGAGCGGCTCCCGCGACGCGGCGGCCGCCACCCGCACCGCACCGGCCCCCGACCCCGAACGCACACCCCGATCCCGCCGCGCACCGACCGGCCGCCCCGCCACGCCTCGGGGCAGCTCCGGCCCGCCCGGCAGCGGCCCCGACGCCCGCCGCCTCCGACGTGGTGGTGACCGGAGCCGCAGGTGATCCAGGAACGCGGTGCGGCCGGCGTGACCTGCACGCCGGCCGCACCGTTCAGGTGGGTGGCGTCAACAGCCGTCCGCACCGGTACCACCAAGGAGCACGACCCGTGCCAGGCATCGAGCACTCCACCCCACCGACCCCACACGTCCCTGGAACACCCCGCACTGCCCCGCCCCGTGTCCCACGGCCGCAGCCTCTCCACGCCTCACTGATCTCCGTGGCGCTGCCCCACCTCACCATCTCCCCGCCCGACGGCCAGCTCAGAGGAGAGAACGCCGACGGCTGCTACCACGACGGCCGCCGCATACTCTCCCGTTGCGAACTGCACGCCGGAGCGGGCGAACCCGTCATTCTCCAGAGCAAGCAGACCGCAGCGGATCACACCCGATTCCTCGGCGCCGTGCGCCTGACCGGCGACCGCAGCCCGGATCCCGACATCCGCTTCGAACGACTACGCCGCGCCGACGGCAGCGAACGCCTCACCTTCCGCAGCAGCTCCTCGCGCCCCGTCCGCCTCCCCGTCGACCTCCGGCTCGGCACCGACCTCGCCGAACTCGGCGCCGTCGCCACCGGCCTGCCCGGACCCGACCTGCGCCCCGCAGTCCACGGAGCGGGCCTGCGCTGGTCCGGGCCCGGGGCACACGCCGCGGTTACCACGACCCCGGCACCCGACGACGCCCTCGCCTCCGCCGGCCTCCTGCGCTGGGACCTCGACATCCCACCCGGCGGCAGCCGCACCATCGACCTCCGTCTCACCCTGGAACTCACCCCGTCCGGCGGCCCGGACGCCCGCACCACACCGGAAGGCCCGCACCGGGCCCCGGAGCTCCGGGGCCCGTACACCGCACCCCGTCCCACCGGCCCGCGGCTACGCACCGCACGGCCGCAACGCCTCTGGGCGGCCCGCCTGGAATGCGACGACCCCCGTGCCGACGCCCTCCTCGCCACCGACCTCTACGTCGTAGGCGGCATCCCCTGGCGCCCGGGACTCTCACCGGCCGAAGCCCTCTGGTCCGCCCGCATGCTCCTGCCCCTCGGCACCCACCTCGCCGCCGGTACGCTCCGCCTCCTCGCCCGCACTCAGCACACCGGCCCGGGACCGGACGCCGGCCGCCTCCCCGGCCCGCTCCGTGACGCCGGACCGCACGCCCCACCCAGCTGCGCCGGCACCGAAGCCACCCTGCTCTTCCCCACCGTCCTCGCCGAGGCCCGCCGCTGGGGCCTGCCCGATCACGAGACCGAGCACCTGCTGCCCACCGCCGAACGCTGCCTGGACTGGCTGCTCCGCACCTCCGCCACCGGTCGCCCGCCCTACCTTCCCGACCCCGCCCCATCGGGCCCATACCGCTGTGAAACCCAGGCACACGCCCACCGCGCCGCGCTCCTCGGCGCCGACCTCCTCGACGCGTACGGCAAACCCCGCGCAGCCGACCTGCGGGGATGGGCGGCCGACCTCTGCACCCACTTCCGCACCGATTTCTGGCACGAGGACCGCTACGGCGGCCGTCCCGCCGCCCTGATCACCCCTCAAGGCCGCCCCTTGGCGCATCTCGGAGCCACCACCGGGCACCTCCTCGACACCGGTCTGCTCGGCGGCGGCCGGTACGCCCAGGGGCTCCTCGACCCCGTCCGCACGGCCCAGCTCGCCGCGCTTCTGGCCGGCCCCGCCATGGACACCGGCTGGGGACTGCGGAGCCTGAGCGCCAAGGAGAAGCGGCACAACCCGTTCGGGCACCGCAGCGGAGCGGTACGGCCCCACGAAACCGCTGTCGTCGCCGCCGGACTGGCCGTCGCCGGCCATGAACCCGCAGCGAACGCGCTGCTCAAGGGCGTCCTCGACGCCTCGGAGAGCTTCGGCCACCGACTCCCGGAGATGTACGCGGGGGAGCAGCGCACCACCGGAGCCGCGCCCGTACCCCACCCCGCGGCCTGCCGGCCCGCCTCCGTCGCAGCGGCCGGCGCCGTCCACCTCCTGCTGGCCCTCGCCGGTCTGCGCCCCGACGTCCCCGGCGGCACCCTCACGCTCCGCCCCGTGGGCAGCGCCCCGCTCGGTGCGCTGCAGTTCACCGGCCTCCGCGCCGCCGGACAGCCCCTCGCCGTACGGATCAGCCGCCTCGGCATGGGCATGGTGGAGGAGGCCGCCGATGGCTTGCAGCTGAAGTCCTGATCTGGCGCGACGGCCTGTTTATCGTCAGGCGGACGACTATGATCACGACATGCCTCCCTACGACCCGTCGGCCTTCCCGCCCTTCGCCGTCACCGTCGATCTGGTCGTGCTCACCGTGCGCCGCCACTCCCTCTGCGCCCTGGCCGTGCGCCGTGGCGAGCCGCCGTTCCAGGGGCGATGGGCGCTGCCCGGCGGCTTCGTCCGCGCCGACGAAGACCTGGCGGGCGCCGCGGCCCGGGAGCTTGCCGAGGAGACGGGCCTGCACGCCCACGACCCGGCCGACCCCACCGCCCCGTACGGCGCGCACCTCGAACAGCTCGCCACCTACGGCGACCCGAAGCGCGACCCCCGGATGCGGGTGGTGAGCGTCGCCCACCTGGTACTCGCCCCTGACCTGCCCGCCCCGCGCGCCGGCGGCGACGCCCACAGCGCCCGCTGGGCACCGGTCGAATCCTTCCTCGACCAGGAGTCCGCGAGCGCACCCGAGGGGGAGGCCCCGGCCCCGCTCGCCTTCGACCACGCCCAGATCCTCGAAGACGGCGTGGAACGCGCCCGTTCCAAGATCGAGTACTCCTCTCTCGCCACCGCGTTCTGCCCACAGGAGTTCACGGTCGGCGAGCTGCGCCGCGTCTACGAAGCGGTCTGGGGCGTCGCCCTGGACCCCCGCAACTTCCACCGCAAGGTCACCGGAACCCCGGGCTTCCTCGTCCCGACCGGTGGCACGACGACCCGTCAGGGCGGCCGCCCGGCACAGCTGTTCCGCGCGGGCGGCGCCACCCTCCTCAACCCGCCGATGCTGCGCCCCGAGGCCTGACCACCCGACAGAGGCTTGCCCTCGGCAGGCGCGCTCGCGGCCTCACCGTGACACGGGACGGCACCCCACTCGGTAATTACGAGTAAATAAGACATATGGGGCTACCTTGGCGGGGTGAGCCCTTTCGTGCCCTCCACTCCGTCCGACCGGTCTCACGCCCCGCGAGGGACGCGATGATCCAGGTCATCGGGCTGACCAGCGAACCCCGCGGTGAACGCCCGCCCGCCGTCAACGACCTCACCTTCGACGCCCCGCCAGGAAACGTCACCGTCCTGCTCGGTCCCGCCGCGTCGGGGAAGACCACTGCGCTGAGGCTGATGCTCCAGCTCCAGTCCGGCCGCGGCGTCGCCCTCTTCCGTGGACGGGCACTGCACCGGGTGCCCAACCCGCCACGCGAAATCGGCGTCGTCCTCGGCGACGTGCCCGGCGATCCGTCCCGCACCACCATCGGTCACCTACGTCTCCTCAGCGCGGCGGTCGGCGTGCCCGCCAACCGCGCCGACGATGTCCTGGACCTCGTCGGCCTCACCGGCCTCGCCGACAAACAACTCGGTGACCTCTCCCGCGGCATGGACCGACGCCTGGCCCTGGCCGTCGCCCTCCTCGGGGACCCTCACACCCTCGTCCTCGACGAACCCACCGACGGCCTGCAGCCACGCGACACCGCCTGGCTCCACGGACTGCTACGCGGCTACGCGGCGCAAGGCGGCGCCGTCCTCGTCACCTCACGCCACTCCCGCGAAGCCACCCGCATCGCCGACCGCGTCATCACCCTCGACGCCGGTCATCTCGCCGCCGATCAGGACGCGGCGACCTTCGCCCGCACCCGCATGCGTCCCCGCGTCCTCGTCCGTTCTCCGCAGGCCGATCGCCTTGCGGCGTTGCTCATCGACGAATCGCAACGCGCCCACCATGCCGCGGATCCCGCCATCGGTCGCGGCATCGAAGTCATCCGCGAGAGCGGTAGCCGCCTCGCGGTGTACGGCAGTGACTGCGCCGCAGTCGGCGAAGTCGCCTTCCGTCACCGGGTGCTGGTGCATCAACTCGCCGATGAGGTAGGCGACAGCGGCGTCATCGAACCGCTCCACCGGGCAGACGGTCGACAATTGCACGCAGCGACTGCGCCTCCCCGTGCCGCTGACGTCTCCCAGCATGTCACTGTCACGGAACCTGCCCCCACAGCCGCAACCCTCGATATCGATATGCCGACATCCCGCGTTGGCGACATGGCGACACTCCCCGGCAGCGACTGTCGCCACACAGCCCCTGCCACCCCCACCACCGCCCCCGACGACCTCACCGACACCCTCACCCTCCCCGTCATCACCGCACCCGCGCTCGCCCCAACTCCCCACCCCCCACGCCTCCCCAGAGCCACCCCATCCCCCCAACCGCACATCCCCCGCCTACCAGGCCCCGGCCCCGCCTGGCCCTTGCGCTACGAAGTCCGTCGCACGGTAAGCGATCGCACCGTCGTCCTCGTCGCCGTCATCTCGCTCCTGGCGTCGCTGGTGCCGGCTCTTCTCCTGGCGCGTCACGGCGCCGCTCCTCTCTCACGTGTGCTGAGCGGGTGGCCGCGGCAACTCCCCTTCCCGCCTGCCGCGCTCGGTGCCGGGTTGGTCGGATCACTGGCGTTCGGGCAGGAGTTCCGCTTTCCCGCGCTGGCTCACGAATGTGGCGCCGTCCCCCGTCGGCTTGGGCTGCTGGTCGCGAAACTGGTGGTCACCGGAGTCTGCGCGCTGCTGCTCGGCGCGGTGATCCTCCTGGCCGACGAGGCGGCCGTCCGGCTGGTGTTCGGGGCCGACGCGTTGGGGGGCCTTCCCGACGTCCCGGTGTTCGTGGTCGGTTGGGCGGGGCTGCTGGTCGGCTGTGCCTGGGCGGGGGTGCTGGCCGCAGGGCTGTTCCGTTCCACGGCGATGGGGTTGGCGGCGGTGCTGGCCGTGCCGGTGCTCGTCGTGCCGGCCCTGCGGTACGTGCTGGCCGAGCAGGCGGGCCGTTCGCTGGCGGGGCTCACCGCGAGGCTGCGGGCTTCGGGTCCCGTTCGGTGGCCGTCCGGAATCGATCACGGCGCCTCCGTTGTCGTGCGCTGGGTGACTCAACCCGTAGGTGGCGCACTGGCGTTGTCCGTCGCCGCGCTGGTCTGCGCTTATGGCCTGACGGCGCTCCGGAGCCGGGTGCGCTGACGGGCGCGTACGGGTGCGGCGTGTGCCTCTGGGGCGCTCGCTGTCCACAACTCGCCCTGGAGCGCGCATTTCTTTCCGATAAAGCGTCAATTATGAGGTACCGGGCGATCACCCTTTCGTGTGCTTTTCACCAAAGACCTCAAGGGTGTTCGGGACGCCGCCGACAAAGGATGCGTGAGTACCCTTGCGCACACCATGATGACCGCGGCTCGCCCCGCCGATGCCGGCCACGCAGGCCCGGGCGAGCTCGACCGCTACCCCTACGGCACCGCCGTCAACAGCGCCGCGGACCGCGTCGCACCGGCGTGGGACGGCGCCGAGGCCGACATCGCCCGCGCCGGCCGGCGCACCGCCAGCAGCCGTGGCCGGGGCCTGCACGGCCAACTCGTCCAACAGCTCGGCCAGATGATCGTCTCCGGCGACCTCGGCGCCGACCGTCCACTTGTCCCCGAGGAGATCGGCCAGCGATTCGAGGTCTCCCGCACCGTCGTCCGCGAATCGCTGCGGGTGCTGGAGGCCAAGGGCCTCGTCAGCGCGCGACCCAACGTGGGCACCCGAGTGCGCCCCGTGAGCGACTGGAACCTCCTCGACCCCGACATCATCGAATGGCGGGCCTACGGGCCGCAGCGCGACGCCCAGCGCCGTGAGCTGTGTGAGCTGCGCTGGACCATCGAGCCGCTCGCCGCCCGCCTCGCCGCCGGGCAGGGGCGCGAGGACGTCCAGCAGCGGCTCGCCGACATGGTCGACGTCATGGGGCACGCAGCGGCCCAGGGTGACACCATGAACTTCGCCCGCGCTGACACCGAATTCCACGCCCTGCTGCTCCAGCTCGCCGGCAACCGCATGCTCGACCACCTCTCCGGCATCGTCTCCTCCGCCCTCCACGTCTCCGGCGGCACGTCGGGCGGCTGCGAGCGGCCGGCCGAGACATCCGTCGGCCAGCACATGCGGATCGTCGACGCCATCGCCGCCGGGGACGCCGCAGCCGCCGAGAGCGCCGTGCGTCAGCTCCTAGCCGCTCACGGCGAGGGCGGCGGACAGACCCCCGGGGCGCCCGCGGACCACGTCGTGCCCGCCCCTCGCGAGCACTGACGGCGCCACCTCCCGCGCACCCGCCACGGACCCGGAAGCGGTCGGTCCGGCGGCGCGTACCCCGAAGGCCGGGGCGCCGCACGGCAGCGCGACCGCAGCCCGCCGGATCCGGGAGTCATCCGGATCCGGCGGCGGGCTTCGGCAGGGTTGCATGTCATATGACGGGGAATGTCTCGTTATGAGGTGTGACTCGGGCCACGTGGATTGGGCGTAACGCTCGTCGGGGGAGCGCGATGACTTAAGAGGTGATAGCCGAGGAGGGAATACGGGCGGCGTCGATGACGCTGTTCAACTCCCCGGTTACCCCCGCGCCGCCGGCCATCCCCTCCGGCGGTCGTCGGCTCCGATCCACACAGGACGGGGTCGGAAGCCGTTTCCATCGTTCCGAGAGGTTGTTCGTGTCGGCCAGCACATCCCGTACGCTCCCGCCGGAGATCGCCGAGTCCGAGTCTGTGATGGCGCTCATCGAGCGGGGAAAGGCTGATGGGCAGATCGCCGGCGATGACGTGCGTCGGGCCTTCGAGGCTGACCAGATTCCGCCAACCCAGTGGAAGAACGTTCTGCGCAGCCTCAACCAGATCCTCGACGAGGAGGGTGTGACGCTGATGGTCAGTGCCGCAGAGGCGCCCAAGCGCACCCGCAAGAGCGTCGCAGCGAAGAGTCCGGCGAAGCGCACCGCCACCAAGACCGTCGCGGCCAAGACCGCAGCGGTGAAGAAGACCACCGCGGCCGCCTCCCTCGGTGACGCGTCCGCCGAGGCGGAGCCCGCGCCTGCCAAGAAGGCCGCGGCCAAGAAGACCACGGCCAAGAAGACGGTCGCCAAGAAGACCGCGGCCAAGAAGACGACCGCTAAGAAGACCGCGGCCAAGAAGGACGTCGACGAGCTGCTCGACGACGAGGTGACCGAGGAGACCGCGGCGCCCGGCAAGGGCGACGCACCCGAGGCTGCCGAAGGCGCCGAGGCCGCCGGTTTCGTCCTGTCCGACGACGACGAGGACGACGCGCCCGCGCAGCAGGTCGCCGCGGCCGGCGCCACCGCCGACCCCGTCAAGGACTACCTCAAGCAGATCGGCAAGGTCCCGCTCCTCAACGCCGAGCAGGAGGTCGAGCTCGCCAAGCGCATCGAGGCCGGCCTGTTCGCCGAGGACAAGCTGGCCACCGAGGAGAAGATCGCTCCCAAGCTCAAGCGTGAGCTGGAGATCATCGCCCAGGACGGCCGCCGCGCCAAGAACCACCTCCTGGAGGCCAACCTCCGTCTGGTCGTCTCCCTGGCCAAGCGGTACACCGGCCGCGGCATGCTCTTCCTGGACCTCATCCAGGAGGGCAACCTCGGTCTGATCCGTGCCGTCGAGAAGTTCGACTACACCAAGGGCTACAAGTTCTCGACCTACGCGACGTGGTGGATCCGCCAGGCCATCACCCGCGCCATGGCCGACCAGGCCCGGACGATCCGTATCCCCGTCCACATGGTTGAGGTCATCAACAAGCTCGCGCGCGTCCAGCGCCAGATGCTCCAGGACCTGGGCCGCGAGCCCACCCCGGAGGAGCTGGCCAAGGAGCTCGACATGACCCCCGAGAAGGTCATCGAGGTCCAGAAGTACGGCCGTGAGCCGATCTCGCTGCACACCCCGCTGGGCGAGGACGGCGACAGCGAGTTCGGTGACCTGATCGAGGACTCCGAGGCGGTCGTCCCGGCCGACGCGGTCAGCTTCACGCTCCTGCAGGAGCAGCTGCACTCGGTGCTGGACACCCTCTCCGAGCGCGAGGCCGGCGTCGTCTCGATGCGCTTCGGCCTCACCGACGGCCAGCCGAAGACGCTGGACGAGATCGGCAAGGTCTACGGCGTCACGCGTGAGCGGATCCGTCAGATCGAGTCGAAGACCATGTCGAAGCTGCGTCACCCGTCGCGCTCCCAGGTGCTGCGCGACTACCTCGACTAGCGGACACGGCAACACGGTTTCTGCGGGCCCGGCCCCCTTCGAGGGGCCGGGCCCGCGGCCGTCCGGGTGCGCAAAGCAGCCGTTTGGGTCACGCTGGGTGGGCGATCACTGCCTCGGAGTCAGGAGTCCGTATGCGCCCGATCTTCCGCGCCGTACCCGGAGCCCTTGCCATGGTCCTCGCGACACCGTCCTTGGCCGTGGCCGACGCATCGGTGGTCGGGGGACAGCCCGTACAGGTCGTGGAGAGCCCCTGGGTGGTGGCTATCGCCTCCCAGAACCGCTTCGGCAGGCAACGGTCCGGTCAGTTCTGCGGTGGCGTCCTGGTCGGCCGCTCAACGGTGGTGACCGCCGCGCACTGTCTGAGCGCCGAGGTACTGGGGATGCCCTGGCAGCAGGTCCGCGATCTGCGCGTGCTCGTGGGGCGCGAAGATCTCGCCGGCACGGGTGGACAGGCGCTGAAACCGGCCAAGGTGTGGGTCAACCCGCACTACGACAGCCGGACGAACGCCGGGGACATGGCGGTCCTCACCCTGCCGAGGCCCGTCACCAACCGGGCCATCCCGATCGCCCCCGAGGGCTCGGGAGCCTACGACGAGGGCACTTCCGCGGTGGTGTACGGCTGGGGCGACACCACGGGCCGGGGCGCCTACGCGTCGCGTCTGCGGTCCGCGGCGGTGAACATCCTGTCCGACGACACGTGCGCCCGCGCCTACCCGGGCACCGCCGACGGCGCGTACCACGCCTCCACGATGCTCTGCGCGGGTGAACCGAAGGGGGGGCGGGACGCCTGTCAGGGGGACTCCGGCGGCCCGCTGGTCGTCGAGGGGCGCCTGGTGGGGCTGGTGTCGTGGGGTGCGGGCTGTGGGGAGCCCGGGAGCCCGGGGGTCTACACGCGGGCGTCCGCGCTGATGCCGGCCGTCGCGCTGCACGGCGCGGGCTGAGAGCCGCCTGGCGCGGCCAGGAGCCGGAAAACACGAGTGCGGGCGGTCTCCCCGGTGGTACCCGGGGAGACCGCCCGCCGCACGGCCTGGGCCGCTACTCGCTCGTCGTCGTGGATGCGATGTGTCAGCGTTCCTCATCGGGCGCAGACGCCGGAGGGGCGGTGAGCCGCTCCGTCTCGTCCTGTATTTCCGCGGCGATCTTCTTGAGTTCTGGCTCGAACTTGCGACCGTGGTGGGCGCAGAAGAGCAGTTCTCCGCCGGACATCAGGACGACGCGCAGGTATGCCTGGGCGCCGCAGCGGTCGCAGCGGTCAGCGGCCGTCAGCGGGCTCGCGGGTGTCAGAACAGTAGTCACGTCGCCTCTTCTCTAGCTCGACGAGCTGTCGTACCAGGGTCAACATCCAACCAGGCCGAAAACGTTCCCGCTCGAGCCTTTTCCTCGAAAAAAATCTTCGAGAGGTTGGCCGGGTGCTGCCGGGTGGCGGCGAATGAGCCGTATTGCTTGGTGGTTCGATTCACGGTTGCTGGGTGTGTCCTCCCGGCTGGCTTGCCGGTCGTTGATGAGGACGTGCCCGGAGCCTAAATGGTTCATGCCTCGAAGGGAACGTGATGTTCGCGTCACGTCCGCCTCACCCCTTCGAGGGATCGAACTGGCGATCGAAATTCTACTACCATGAGCGTGCTGACGGGTGGCGTCACATCGGCTCTACCTGGCCTCGGTACGCTCTTGACCGGCGTTACCGCCACAACCGAGTCCGCGGAATGCGGACTGCCAGAAATTCAGCGAGGAGCGAACCGCGTGACCGCCGAGATGTCCGTGCCGTCCACCGCAGTGCTGACCGGGGCTGACCGGGACGGTTCCAACTACACCGCGCGGCACCTGCTCGTCCTGGAAGGGCTTGAGGCCGTCCGCAAACGCCCCGGTATGTACATCGGCTCCACGGACAGCCGCGGCCTGATGCACTGCCTGTGGGAGATCATCGACAACTCCGTCGACGAGGCGCTCGGCGGCTACTGCGACCGCATCGAGGTGCTCCTCCACGCCGACGGTTCCGTCGAGGTCCGGGACAACGGCCGCGGCATCCCCGTCGATGTCGAGCCCAAAACCGGTCTCAGCGGCGTCGAGGTCGTCATGACCAAGCTGCACGCCGGCGGAAAGTTCGGTGGCGGCTCCTACGCCGCCTCCGGCGGTCTGCACGGCGTCGGCGCCTCCGTCGTCAACGCCCTCTCCGCCCGCCTCGACGTCGAGGTCGACCGCAACAGCAAGACGCACTCGATCAGCTTCCGCCGCGGCGTCCCCGGGACCTTCACCGCCTCCGGCCCGGACGCCCCCTTCGACCCGGGCAACGGCCTGGTCAAGGGCAAGCGCGTCGCCAAGACGAAGACCGGCACCCGGGTCCGCTACTGGGCCGACCGCCAGATCTTCCTCAAGGACGCCCGGCTCTCCCTGGAGACGCTCTACGCCCGAGCCCGGCAGACCGCCTTCCTGGTCCCCGGACTCACCCTCGTCGTCCGCGACGAACGGGGCATCGACGGCGCCGCCGCCACGGAAGAGACCTTCCACTACGACGGCGGTATCAGCGAGTTCTGTGAGTACCTCGCCCAGGACAAGGCGGTCTGCGACGTCCTGCGGCTGAGCGGACAGGGCACCTTCAAGGAGACCGTTCCCGTCCTGGACGACCGCGGCCACATGACCCCCACCGAGGTCACCCGTGAGCTGGGCGTCGACATCGCCCTCCGCTGGGGCACCGGATACGACTCGACAGTCAGGTCCTTCGTCAACATCATCGCGACGCCCAAGGGCGGCACCCACGTCTCCGGGTTCGAGCGGTCGGTCGCCAAGACCGTCAACGAGGTACTGCGGTCGAGCAAGCTCCTCCGCGTCGCCGAGGACGACGTCGTCAAGGACGACGCCATGGAGGGGCTCACCGCCGTCGTCACCGTGCGGCTCGCGGAGCCCCAGTTCGAGGGCCAGACCAAGGAGGTGCTCGGTACCTCCGCCGCCTCCCGCATCGTCGCCCAGGTGGTCGGCCGGGAGCTCAAGGCGTTCCTGACGTCCACCAAGCGCGACGCGAAGCAGCAGGCCCGCGCCGTCCTGGAGAAGGTCGTCGCCGCGGCCCGCACCCGTATCGCCGCACGTCAGCACAAGGAGGCGCAGCGCCGGAAGACGGCTCTGGAGTCCTCCTCGCTGCCGGCCAAGCTCGCCGACTGCCGCAGCGACGACGTCGAGCGCAGCGAACTCTTCATCGTCGAGGGCGACTCGGCGCTCGGTACCGCCAAGCTTGCCCGGAACTCCGAGTTCCAGGCGCTGCTGCCGATCCGGGGCAAGATCCTCAACGTACAGAAGTCGTCCGTCTCGGACATGCTCAAGAACGCCGAGTGCGGGGCCATCATCCAGGTCATAGGAGCAGGGTCCGGCCGCACCTTCGACATCGACACCGCCCGGTACGGCAAGGTCATCTTCCTCGCCGACGCCGATGTCGACGGCGCGCACATCCGGTGCCTGCTGCTGACGCTCTTCCAGCGCTACATGCGGCCCATGGTCGAGCAGGGCCGGGTCTTCTCCGCCGTACCGCCCCTGCATCGCATCGAACTGATCAACCCCAAGAAGGGGCAGGAGAAGTACCTCTACACCTACTCCGACAACGAGCTGCGCCAGACGCTGCTCGAGCTGGAGCGGAAGAAGGTCCGCTATAAGGACAGCATCCAGCGCTACAAGGGCCTCGGTGAGATGGACGCCGACCAGCTCGCCGAGACCACCATGGACCCGCGCCACCGCACCCTGCGCCGGATCAACATCAGCGATCTCGAAGCGGCGGAGCGCGCCTTCGACCTCCTGATGGGCAACGAGGTCGCCCCGCGCAAGGAGTTCATCACCAACTCTGCCTCCACGCTGGACCGTTCGCGCATCGACACCTGAGCCCGTCGTCCGCTCCGAGGGGGTGTTCCTCCACCCAGGGGTGGAGGAACACCCCCTCGGCTTTCCACCCGGCCCCCACCCGCGGGCCGATCCGCCGGCAGTGCACGCTCCGTAGCGTCGGGGACGTCAGCATTCCCGTCGTCGCAGGAGGCCAGGGGCCATGAGCGGCCTGCTCAACACCGTTGTGATCATCGCGGTGGTCGCGTACGTGTTCATCCGCCAGTTCAGCGCGCAGCCACTGCCGTCACATGGCCGCAGCACCTGGTTGGTTCCCGCGATTCTGGGCGGGATGGCGCTGCGCGAACCGCGCCTTCTGGACGTCACCCACCCGACCGCCTCGGTCGTACTGCTTGCCGCCGGGACCCTGCTCGGGCTCGTGAGCGGCGTCGGATGGGCCTGGACCACCGTGATGTGGACCGACGCCGACGGCACCGTCTGGACGAAGGGCGGTCTGCGGACCGCGGCGGTCTGGCTGTGCGGCATGGCGATACGCCTCGGGCTCGGCGCCGCGGGGCACTTCTGGGGCGTCCACCAGGGGACGGGCGCCATGATGCTCTCGGTCGCCGCGATGCTGCTGTCACGCGGCGGAGTCACCTTCTGGAGGGCCCGGTCCGTACAGCCCGCGTACCGTGTCCCCGTGGGTGGCTGAGAAACGCCGCCGCGCAGGGAAGGACACCGAGTGCCGCAGAACGTCTGGACACGCTGGCCCCTGCGGGAGGCGCTCGCCCACGAGGGGGTGAACGAGACCCGGCGGTGGATCGGCAGAGCCGTCCGCGTCCTCCTCCTGGGGCTGCTGCTGTGGGCCACGCTCACCCGGTCACCGTTCCACGGCTGGTGGAGCGTGGCCGGAGCCGCCGCGGTACTCCTCACCGGAGTGGCCTTCCACGGCTTCTTCCGGATCACGCTGCAGCAGCGACTGTGGCCGTCCATCGGACTGTTTCTGGCCATGGAGGGTGGCGCGTTCGCCTTCCATGCGGTCGGTGCGTCGCTTCCCGCCGTCGTGCTCTGGTGCGGCTGCGCCGTCGTCGCCCTGGAGCGGCTGCCGCTCGTCGCCGCCCTGCCCTGCTCGGCCGCCGCACTCGGCGCTTTCGCCCTTGTGAAGGACGACAACTGGCTGACGACCGCGACAACCGCAGGGGGACTGGCCCTCGCCGGCTACGTGATGCGCCTCGACGCGGAGGCGCGCGGCACCGTGCAACGGCTGCTCGCCCAGGAGCGCGCCGCCCGCACCGCCGAGGCGGAGACCGCCGCGCTGGCCGAACGGGGCCGCATCGCCCGCGAGATCCACGACGTTCTCGCCCACAGCTTGAGCGCTCAACTCGTCCACCTGGAGGCGGCCCGGCTGCTCATCCAACGCAGCACCGACCTCGAAGCCGATCGCGCACAGCTTCTCGAACGGGTGACGGCCTGCCGCGGCATGGCGCGCGAGGGCCTCGACGGCACCCGCGAGGCGCTGTCGGCGCTCCGCGGCGAGATGCGCCCCGTCGAGGAGTATCTGCGGGAGCTGACGGCGGCCGAAGGCGTGCGCCTGAAGGTCACGGGGGAACGGCGCGGGCTCCTCCCCGAAGCCGCACTGGCGGTACGCCGCGTGGCGCAGGAGGCGCTGACCAACGTCCGCAAACACGCCCCCGGCGCCCGCACCGACGTCCGCCTCACCTATACGGAGGAGACGGTCGGCCTGGAAGTACGCAACACGCTGGGGCGCACCGAGCCCGGAGCGCTCGCATCCAGCGGCTCCGGATACGGTCTGGTGGGCATGCGCGAGCGCGCCGAACTCCTCGGCGGCACGCTGGAGTCAGGACCTGAAGGGCAGAGTTTCGTGGTGCGGTTGCAGGTGCCGGCATGACGGGCGGACCCGTGAGGCGGGTGGTCGTCGCCGACGACCAGACCGTGGTGCGCGAAGGCATCGTGATGCTGTTGGGCCTCCTGCCCGGTATCGAGGTTGTCGGCTCCGCGCCGGACGGTGAGGAAGCCGTCCGTCTCGTCGGTGAACTCGCCCCCGACGTCGTCCTGATGGACCTGCGCATGCCACGCTGCGACGGTGTCGAGGCCACCCGGCGCATCCGGACCGACCACCCGGGCACCCAGGTGGTGGTCCTCACCACCTACGCCGACGACGATTCACTCTTCCCCGCCCTCCAGGCCGGTGCCCGCGGCTATCTGACCAAGGACGCGGACGGCGACGAGATCGTCCGCGCCATCGACGGAGTCCTCTCCGGGGAAGCCGGGCTGTCCCCCAGGATCCAGCGGCGGTTGCTGGAACGCGTCGCCGCGCCCCCGCCGCCGTCGCGCAAGGGGCCTGTGGAACCGCCGGACGGGCTGACCGCCCGCGAGGTCGAGGTGTTGCAGCTCGTCGCCGAAGGGCTATCCAACCCGGAGATCGCGCGCAGGCTGCATGTCTCCACCGCGACGGTAAAGACACATATCAACAATCTCTTCGGCAAGGCGGGGCTGCGCGACCGGGCGCAGGCGATCCGATACGCGTATCGGCACGGCCTGGCGCAGCCACCCGGCGAGAACGCCACCTGATGGAGTGAAGGGACCGGAAGGCGGAACCGGACGCCCCCCGCCTACCTTTCCTTGATGGAACCAGCCAACAGGTACTGATCGGCGCCGGTGCGGCATGGCCTACGCGCTCATACCCATGCGTAGCGATGCTCGGGGCGGCTGGTCTCGCCGTATCGGAGAGTGAGCCGGACGCGTCCCGCCCGCTCCAGAAGCTTCAGATAGCGCTGCGCCGTCTGTCGGCTGAGCCCGGCTCGTACCGCAACGTCCTGAGCGGACAAGGGGGCATCGGCGGTACGGAGAACGAGCGCACGTGGTCGGCGGTGGCGGCGGAATGGCCTTTGGGGAGCCCTGCTGCATCGAACCGGCTGATCCCAGCGCTCCGAAGATCCGGTCCACCTCCGACTGTTCGGCTTGGCAGCCGTCCTCGAAGGTACGACGCAAGGCGGCGTATCCCTCCAACTTGGAGCGCAGACCGGCAAACGTTAATGGCTTGACGAGATACTGCAGAGCGCCGTGACGCATTGCGGCTTGAACCCTTGCGATGTCACGCACCGCGGTCACCATGATGACGTCTGTCGGTATGCTCCGGCTCCGTAGGCTGAAGACAGCACCGTCTCCGGGGCGTCCATCGACCATCGCCGTGCCGCCGTCGCGTTCGGCCAGCCTCCGCACCAGTGCCAAGCCGATGCCCCGCTGTCCGTGGGGCGGTGGCTCCTTCGTTGTCCATCCCTCGGTGAAGTCCGAGTCGCGATGAGCCGTGGGGACGTCAGCCGTTGTCGCTGACGCGGGTGACCGCTGTCCGCCCGTCCGCGTGGAGCTGCACCTCCAGTTGCGCGTCGGGAACCGCAGCTGTGGCATCCAGGGCGTTGTCCACCAGGTTGCCGGGAATGGTGACCAAGCTGTGGGGGGGCGATGAGGCGGTCGGGGAGGTGGGTGCCGGAGGAGAGGGCGAGCGGGGCACCACGTTCTGTCGCCACAGTCGTTTTACCGACAAGGAGAGAAGCCGCAAGCGGATCGTGGATGCGCTCCGTGACTTGCTTGGCCGTTGCTCGATGGGCACCGACCGAATGTGTGATGAAGGAGCTGGCCTCCTCGTGAAGTTCTAGCTCCAGTAGGCCGAGGAGCGTGTGGAGTTGGGTTTCGTGTTCGTTGTCTTGGGTGCGGAGCGCGCCGATTAGCCCGCGGGCGCCGCCCAGTTCGCGTCCCAGCCGCTCCAGCTCCGTGCGGTCCCGCAGTGTGACCACTGCCCGGCCAGCGTCGGTGGGCGTCCGGTTGGCCCTTGGACGGCAGGTCCAGCAGCCATTGCGCTTCGATGAACATTAAGGGCGGCTGCTGCCGCTTCGGTAATCCCTCGCAGTGTGGACGGGGGCCTCCGTACTGCTGGTGCTCGCGTGGTAACGGAGGGGCGTACTGAGTTGCCAGGGCTGCGCCAGCAGAGTTATCCACAGGGCTTTCGGCCGTGGTTTGCGCGGTTCTAACCTCGCGAAGAGAGGGCGGGCGACAGTCGGAGCAGCTTGGCCTGGACGGAGAAGGCCGTGAGCATCTGATGTCATTTGCGCGCGACGCAGCGAGCGGGGGGAGATAAAGGGTGAATGCAGTACCACAAGGCTGTGCAACGCGGGGGACGCCGCCCACGCCGTGGGGTGGGCGCGGGGTGTACCTGGTGTGGCCCATGCTCGGAATCGGCCTCGCCGTAGCGGTGGCCCTGACGTTCCGGACGGGGTCTTCTGCAAAAGGAAGTCAACAGAAGGTTGTTCCGGCCCGCGAGGCAGGGGGAACTGCTGATCGGCAGGTCCGGTGTCCTGCTGCCGCAGGTGGGTCAGGACGCCGTGATGAGATGACTGCTCTCCGGGCGCACGGGCGAATCGTTGCTGAGCCGAGTGATGGCCGTAACGGCCATACGCGCAGGTGGGCCGAGCAACGAGCCACAGCTCGCGGGCGCAGGAGCACCATCGGTCCGCTGTTCGACCAGCACCTGCCACATACGGCCGTCGGAATGGGCGACGGTAATGGACCACGCAGGGAGGGGCTCCGCAGCGCTGGCTCGCCGGGAGTTCGGCTGGTCCGTCCGCACCGCTTCGGTCCGCACCGTGTCGGTCCGTACGACGTCGAGTGCGTCCGCATGGTGCTCGCCGAGCATGTCCCGGACGGCGAGGTCGGCGGCCTGGGCGGGGCGGTCCCAGGTGGAGCGTCCTCGGCAGTGGTCGAGCAGGAGCTGGCTGTTGTCGGCAGCCGCGACGGCGCCTCTGACCAGGTCGGCCGAGGCGCGACCGTAGGCGTACCCGTAGGGCAGCACGACAAGGGTCGGGGCGAAGCGGTGGCCGCCGATGTGGGTGACCTCCCAGGCCTCGGTGCCGCTGTTCGCGAGGTCAGCGGCGAGAGGGCGCCCCAGAACGGCGCAGCACCGGTCCCGTTTGCCGTTCGTGCAGACCAGGACGAGAGGGGGACCGGTGTAGGCATCCCAGAGCCCATCGTGATGACCGGCGCCCACGGCGGTGAAGTCCAGTCGCAGCAGGCTCTTCGGATCAGCGAGCGTGGTAGCGCGGATCCAGGAGTGGCCCGGTGCGGTATGGGCGAGGAACGCCCGGCGCCTGAGCATGGCGCCTCTCCTGCTGTACGGGCCGGGGCGGCGGATCAGCGCAACGCGGACGCCGGTCCCATCGGTGGCAGCGGCCAGGGCTCGTCCGAGGTCCGGGTCGAGGTGGCTGTTCGTCAGCGCCTCGGCTCCCCACGGGCCTGGCTGCTCGATGAGCAGCCAGGTTCGGGCGGTGGCTGCGGTTCCGGCGAGAGGCTCGGCGCCTTCGCGGGACGCAAGAGTGCAGGTGCTCACGAAGGCAAGCCTAACCTGCCTGAGGGGGAGGGCGACCCGGACAACGTGCTGGCAGGGGAACGGGCAGTGGATGTGGGAGAAGGAAACGAAGGCGGCGGGTCGGGCGACGGGCACCTGAACGGCCACCGTTCCCCCAGGGTGACGGGCGATGCCCGGAGGCGCCGCAGGAAGTCTGTCGCCACGACGGGGCCACGCGGAGCGGCGCGGCCTGCCGGCGGACCGGGGCGAAAGGGCACTGGGCGGTCCCGGCGGACAGGGCGGCGATAGGGCCGGGAGGGCACGGGCGGCCGCTGGGCTGCGCGGCGCCCAGAGCGAACTGGGGCTCGGCAGCATTCTTAGGCGCGGGGGCCGCTTCTCCCACCGACAGTGATCGTGGCGGTGTTCCTCAGGGCGGGGAGCACCGCAGCTCCAGGCCGCAAGCAGCCACTGCCATGGGTGCTGCGGCCTATCTTGTGGCCAGCGGGCTTGGATTCTGCTGAGGGCTAGGCACGTCGCCCCTGATTGCGTTACTGCTGGCCATGAGGGAAGAGCCCGGCGGCCGACGGCTCAGCTGATCGCGACGGATGTGACGGCTTCGCTTCGGCGGCCCAGAGGCGTCGCCTGAGCGCAGTGCAGGGGTCCGTTACGATCGGCAGCCTGATTTCCGCCGGTCCGCTCGGTCCGTCACCGCGTCGCGGTCCGGCCTCCGAACCATGGAGGCGCCCCCTTGGCCACGCAGCAGATCCCGGTTGTCGTCCTCGCCGGCTTTCTGGGGTCGGGCAAGACCACGTTGCTCAACCACCTTCTGGCAGCAGGGGACGGCACGCGCATCGGCGCCATCGTCAACGATTTCGGGAGCATCGAGCTCGACGCGATGACAGTCGCCGGTCAGGTGGACTCGATGGTTTCGCTCGGCAACGGATGCTTGTGCTGCGCGGTCGATACCAGTGAGTTGGATGAGTACCTGGAACGTCTCGCACGGCCCGCAGCCCGCATCGACGTCATCGTCATTGAGGCCAGCGGCCTGGCCGAGCCCCAGGAACTCATCCGCATGATCCTCGCCAGCGAGAACACCCGGGTTGTCTATGGCGGCTTGGTCGAGGTCGTCGATGCCGCCGAGTTCGATGCAACACGTAGCCGCCATCCCGAACTCGACCGGCATGTGGGCATTGCCGATCTCGTCGTACTCAACAAGGCTGACCGCATCGGTGGCGAACAGCGGCGACGGCTCACCACCACCTTGGGAGAGCTGGCGCCCGGGCGGCCCGTGATTTGCGCGGCATACGGACGTATCGATCCGGAGATGTTCTTCGACCGCGGGCCGGGGGGCGACGGTGACCACGCGGTAAAGCAGCTGTCGTTCGAGGATTTGCTCCGCGAGACCGCCGACTTCCGCGCTGCGCGTCGCGGCGAGGAAGTGGTGATGTGTATGAGTTCGCAGGGTGACTGTCAGCCGGGCGCGGCGCCTCGTGACGGTCACCTTCCTCAACCTCCGCATGACCTGGTGGTTGAAGGTGATGGCAGTGCGCGCGCGTATGACGCCTCGCCCGAGGGCCGGCGACAGTCGCAGCCCCATGAGGGGCATGGTCACGTCGCCGGTGAAGCATGTTCGGGCGACTGCCACGGACAGCACCTGCACAGTGGCTACCAGAGCGTGGAGTTCACCTCGCCTGTCGCCATGCACCCGCGTCGGCTGATGGACTTCCTCGACAGCCGTCCGGCGGGTCTGTACCGCATCAAGGGGTTCGTGCACTTCGACGTCCCAGGGAGCAGGCAGAAGTTCGGAGTGCATGCAGTCGGTGACTTTCTCCGCTTCTACCCGACGCTCTGGGAGCGTGGTGAGGAGCGCTGCACGCAGCTTGTTCTCATCGGTAGCGGTATCGACGCGGAGTCACTGCGGGGTGAGTTGAGTGCATGCAGGATGACGGAAGCAGTGACTGTCACCGCGCCGCTCCCCAACGCCTCACCCGCGCACACCCAACCACCCCAGAACGCAACGTCACCCCAGGACGCGACACCACCCCACCCCACGCCCTCCTCCGACGACGACCTGTTGGAGCGCGCCATGTGGGGCGTCCTGCGCTACGTGGCCGACCGCGATGACCAGGACGGGCAAGAGGCATAACGACAGCCCCGAAGAACCACCTGAGGAACCCCCTCGAAGAACCAACAGTCCCAGGACAACAGCGGCGACGACTCGTCCGCCCTCCTCCGCACAGACACCCCCCCGTACAGCACAAGGGGCGCCCCCGCCCCACACGGTGCGGGAGCGCCCCTTCGACGTGGCTGTCGACTCGGCGTCGCTGCCGACCTGATGTCGCGGTCAGCAGCCGGGCCGTCGGTCGTGCCGGTGCCCCTACGCGGGCCCTGCCAAGGACGTCACCTTCTTTGTCAGTGGTACGCCGGAGCCGTCGCGTCGCGGGTCCGGTTCCGGGAGGGGAACCGGGGCGCCCTTGGCGTCGGCGGCGCGGGCGGGGGCCGGGCCCGCCCAGGCGAGGGTGAGACAGTCCTCGCCCTTCAGGAAGCGCTGGCAGCGGACACCGCCGGTGGCGCGGCCCTTGCGCGGGTACTGGTCGAACGGCGTGAGCTTGGCCGTCGCCACCGAGCCGTCGAGCATGCCGTGAGAACCGGCGACGGTGAAGACCACCGCGTCGGCCGCCGGGTCGACGGCGGCGAAGGAGAGCACCTTGGAGCCTGCGCCGAGCTTGACGCCGGCCATGCCGCCCGCCGGTCGGCCCTGCGGCCGGACCTGCGAGGCCGGATACCGCAGCAGTTGCGCCTCGTCGGTGATGAAGACCAGGTCCTCCTCGCCGGTGCGCAGTTCGGCGGCGCCGACGATGCGGTCGCCCTCCTTGAGGGTGATGACCTCCAACTCGTCCTTGTTGGCCGGGTAGTCGGGCACCACGCGTTTGACGATGCCCTGTTCCGTACCGAGTGCGAGGCCCGGCGAGGACTCGTCGAGCGTGGTCAGGCAGATCAGTGTCTCGTCGTCCTGCAGCGTCAGGAACTCCGACAGCTGCGCGCCGCCGGCGAGGCTGGGGGCGGCCGCCGTCTCGGGGAGCTGCGGCAGGTCGATCACCGGCAGTCGCAGCAGCCGTCCCGTCGAGGTCACGGCACCGACCTCGCCCCGGGTGGTTGCGGGCACGGCGGAGACGATCACGTCGTGCTTGACCCGTTTGGCGTCGGCGTCGAACGGGGTGTCCCCGCCGGCGGTCCGGGCCAGCAGACCCGTCGACGACAGCAACACCCGGCACGGGTCGTCGGAGACCTCCAGCGGCACCGCGGCGACCGAGGTGCCGGCGGACTCCAGCAGCACGGTGCGGCGCTCGGTGCCGTACTTCTTGGCGACGGCGGCGAGTTCGCCGGAGACCAGCTTGCGCAGCTCGGCGTCCGAATCCAGGATGCGGGTCAGCTTCTCGATCTCGTTGCGCAGCGTGTCGCGTTCCGACTCCAGCTCGATGCGGTCGAACTTGGTGAGCCGGCGCAGCGGCGTGTCCAGGATGTACTGCGTCTGGATGTCGCTCAGGGAGAAGCGCTCGATCAGCCGCTCCTTGGCCTGGGCGCTGTTCTCGCTGGAGCGGATCAGGCGGATGACCTCGTCGATGTCGACAAGGGCGGTGAGCAGGCCCTCCACCAGGTGGAGCCGGTCGCGGCGCTTGCCGCGGCGGAACTCGCTGCGCCGCCGTACGACCTCGAAGCGGTGGTCGACGTAGACCTCCAGCAGCTCCTTGAGGCCCAGGGTGAGTGGCTGGCCGTCGACGAGGGCGACGTTGTTGATGCCGAAGGACTCCTCCATCGGCGTCAGCTTGTAGAGCTGCTCCAGGACGGCTTCCGGGTTGAAGCCGTTCTTGATCTCGATGACCAGGCGCAGACCGTGTTCGCGGTCGGTGAGGTCCTTGACGTCGGCGATGCCCTGCAGCTTCTTCGAGCCGACCAGGTCCTTGATCTTCGAGATGACCTTCTCGGGACCGACGCTGAAGGGCAGTTCGGTGACGACCAGGCCCTTGCGGCGCGCGGTGACGTTCTCGATCGCCACCGTGGCGCGGATCTTGAAGGTGCCGCGGCCCTTCTCGTACGCGTCGCGCACACCGCCCAGCCCCACGATCCGGCCACCGGTGGGCAGATCGGGACCCGGCACGAACCGCATCAGCGTTTCGAGGTCGGCGTCGGGGTGCTTGATGAGGTGGCGCGCGGCGGCGATGACCTCGCCGAGGTTGTGCGGCGGCATGTTCGTCGCCATACCGACGGCGATCCCGGACGCGCCGTTGACCAGGAGGTTCGGGTACGCGGCGGGGAGGGTGACCGGCTCCTGCTCCTGGCCGTCGTAGTTCGGCGCGAAGTCGACGGTGTCCTCGTCGATCGACTCCGTCATCAGGGACGACGGGGACGCCATCCGGCACTCGGTGTACCGCATCGCGGCGGGCGGGTCGTCGTTGCCGAGCGAGCCGAAGTTGCCGTGGCCGTCCACCAGGGGCAGCCGCATCGAGAACGGCTGCGCCATGCGCACCAGGGCGTCGTAGATGGAGGCGTCGCCGTGCGGGTGGAGCTTGCCCATGACCTCGCCGACGACGCGGGCGCACTTGACGTAGCCGCGGTCGGGGCGCAGGCCCATCTCGTTCATCTGGTAGAGGATGCGGCGCTGCACGGGCTTCATGCCGTCCCGGGCGTCCGGCAGGGCGCGGGAGTAGATGACCGAATACGCGTACTCGAGGAAGGAACCCTGCATCTCGTCGACGACGTCGATGTCGAGGATCCTCTCCTCGAAGTCGTCCGGCGGCGGGGTCTTCGTGCTGCGGCGGGCCATCGCGGCTGCGGCTCCTTCTGCTGCGTCTACTGCCGATGTGTGGGTCGACCAGCCGTTGGTGAACAGCTGCCGGTCCGACCGGCGGGGGATCGACCGGTGAGTCTGCTGACTCCGACGCGGACCATTGTGGACCGCCCCACCGACAACGCCGGACGCGACTCCCCTCCAGGGGCCCGTGGCGCGCCTCCCGACGCTCGTACGGGGGCGGTCGGGCGGGAACTTCGCCAGATGTCGGCGCGGTTGCATACAGTGACAGGACTTCTTCGCAAGCGGATCGAAGGGACGTACATGCCCATGGGTCACACGGCCACAGAAAAAGCCGGCTCCGGCGGCCTGACAGCGACCGAGCACCGGCTGGCCAACGGCCTGCGCGTGGTGCTCTCGGTAGACCCTCTGACACCGGTGGCAGCGGTCTGCCTCTGGTACGACGTCGGATCCCGTCACGAGGTCAAGGGCCGTACGGGTCTGGCTCACCTCTTCGAGCACCTGATGTTCCAGGGGTCCGCGCAGGTCAAGGGGAACGGTCACTTCGAGCTGGTGCAGGGCGCCGGCGGGTCGCTGAACGGCACCACGAGCTTCGAGCGCACCAACTATTTCGAGACCATGCCCGCCCATGAGCTGGAGCTGGCGCTCTGGCTGGAGGCGGACCGCATGGGCTCCCTCCTGACCGCGCTCGACGAGGAGTCGCTGGAGAACCAGCGCGACGTCGTCAAGAACGAACGCCGCCAGCGGTACGACAACGTCCCCTACGGCACGGCCTTCGAGAAGCTGACGGCCATGGCGTACCCGGAGGGCCACCCGTACCACCACACGCCCATCGGGTCGATGGCCGATCTGGATGCGGCGTCCCTGGAGGACGCGCGGGCGTTCTTCCGTACCTATTACGCGCCGAACAACGCCGTCCTGTCGGTGGTCGGCGACATCGACCCCGAGCAGACGCTCGCCTGGATCGAGAAGTACTTCGGTTCGATCCCGTCGCACGACGGCAAGCAGCCGCCGCGCAGCGGTGAGCTGCCGGAGACCGTCGGCGGCGAGCTGCGGGAGGTCGTCGAGGAGGAGGTGCCCTCGCGCGCCCTGATGGCGGCCTACCGTCTGCCGCACGACGGCACCCGGGAGGCCGACGCCGCCGATCTCGCGCTGACCGTCCTGGGCGGCGGCGAGTCCTCGCGCCTCTACAACCGTCTGGTGCGCCGCGACCGCTCCGCCGTCGCCGCCGGGTTCGGTCTGCTGCGGCTGGCCGGCGCGCCGTCCCTTGGCTGGCTGGACGTCAAGACGTCCGGTGGCGTGGAGGTCGCGGCCATCGAGAGCGCCGTCGACGAGGAGCTGGCCCGGTTCGCCGCCGAGGGGCCGACCCCGGAGGAGATGGAGCGGGCGCAGGCCCAGCTGGAGCGCGAGTGGCTGGACCGCCTCGCGACGGTCAGCGGCCGCGCCGACGAACTGTGCCGCTACGCCGTCCTGTTCGGTGACCCGCAGCTGGCGCTGACCGCCGTGGGGCGTGTTCTGGACATCACGCCCGAGGAGGTGCAGGCCGTCGCGCAGGCCCGGCTGCGCCCCGACAACCGCGCGGTGCTCGTGTACGAGCCGACCGCCGCCGACGACACCGCCGACAACGACGAGGAGGCGGACCGGTGAGCGACGCCACCACCCGCGAGGACCTGGCCATGAGCGAGATGACCTTCCACCCGCAGCCCCGGGGCGGGGCACCCAGGCCGTGGGCCTTCCCGGCGCCCGAGCGCGGCGCGCTGCCCAACGGCCTGACGGTGCTGCGCAGCCACCGCCCCGGCCAGCAGGTCGTCGCCGTCGAGGTCGACATCGTCGCGCCGCTGGAGACCGAGCCGGAGGGCCTGGACGGCGTCGCCACGATCATGGCGCGGGCGTTGTCGGAGGGCACCGACCGGCACGACGCCGAGGAGTTCGCCGCCGAGCTGGAGCGCTGCGGCGCCACGTTGGACGCGCACGCCGACCACCCCGGTGTCCGCGTCTCCCTGGAGGTCCCGGCCTCCCGGCTGTCGCGCGCGCTGGGGTTGCTCGCCGACGCGCTGCGCGCCCCCGCCTTCCCCGAGAGCGAGGTGGAGCGCCTGGTGCGCAACCGCCTCGACGAGATCCCGCACGAGCTGGCCAACCCGGGGCGCCGCGCCGCGATGGCGCTGTCCAAGGAGCTGTTCCCCGCGTCGTCGCGGATGTCGCGGCCCCGGCAGGGCACCGAGGAGACCGTCGGTCGCATCGACGCGGCGGCCGTCCGGGCGTTCTACGCCGCGCATGTGCGGCCCGCGGCGGCCACCGTCGTGATCGTCGGTGACTTCACCGGCATCGACGTGGACGCGGCGCTCGCCGACACGCTGGGTGCCTGGCAGGGGTCGCCCGCCGAGCCGGTCGCCGTCTCACCGATCACCGCGGACGACACCGGCCGTGTCGTGATCGTCGACCGCCCCGGCGCGGTGCAGACGCAGCTGCTCATCGGGCGGATCGGCGCCGACCGCCACGACCGCCAGTGGCCCGCGCAGGTCCTCGGCACGTACTGCCTGGGCGGCACCCTGACGTCGCGTCTGGACCGGGTGCTGCGTGAGGAGAAGGGCTACACCTACGGGGTGCGGGCCTTCGGCCAGGTGCTGCGGTCGTCGGCGCCGGACGCGCCCGGCGGGCCCACCGGCGCCTCGATGCTGGCGATCAGCGGCTCGGTCGACACCGAGTCCACCGGCCCGGCCCTCGACGACCTGTGGAAGGTGCTGCGCACCCTCGCGGCGGAGGGGCTGACCGACGCCGAGCGGGACGTCGCGGTGCAGAACCTCGTCGGCGTCGCGCCGCTGAAGTACGAGACGGCGGCAGCGGTCGCGGGCACCCTCGCCGACCAGGTGGAGCAGCATCTTCCGGACGACTACCAGGCGCAGCTGTACGCGCGGCTGGCCGAGACCGGCACGGTCGAGGCGACCGCCGCCGTGGTCAGCGCGTTCCCGGCCGACCGGCTGGTGACGGTGCTGGTCGGTGACGCGGCGCAGATCGCCGAGCCGGTCCGGGCACTGGGCATCGGTGAGGTGACGGTCGTCAGCGGCTGACGAACCGTGGGGCGGCGGCCCCGGCCGGGCCGTTCCGACAGCCCGGCAGAGCCGGACGAAAGGGGATCCCGAGGGGGAAGAAACGCCCTCGGGATCCCCTTTGTGCTGAGGAACGTCGGATTCCGGTTCCGTGGATCCGGTGTGGCGTAACGCACAATATGGCGTTTCTGTTTGCCGATTGAAAGTTGCCGCGATTAGCGTCATGCGCGCTGTCCGTCAGCAGCACGCCGCAACCGCGGCACCGGACAGCCATCGCCGAGTCCCCGTACGGCGCGAGCCAGGGGAGCCGGGGACCCACATGTCCCCTGGGGTGAATCGGGTGCCTCTCCGGAGGAACCCGTAGGAGACCTTCCTGCTCCGAACCCGTCAGCTAACCCGGTAGGCGAGAAGGAAGGAAAGGACCAGCCAGCACATGGCGTTCACCCGTGCCACCGGGAAGCACCGCCGTCCGAGCCGCAGCGCCCGGACGACCCGCAACATCGCCGGCATCGCCGGTCTCGCCGCCACCGGCGTCGTCGCCTCCGTCTCCTCCCCTGCGATGGCCGCCACCTCCGGCGCCGCGCACGACACGGGGCTGCAGCGGGCCGTCGTCCTCGGTGACGAACTCGCCGAGCGCGTCCAGGCCCAGGCCGATGCGCAGCAGGCCGTCGCCGAGACGGCCGAGGCCAAGGCGAAGGCCGAGGCCGACGCGGTGAAGCAGGCCCAGGCCGCCAAGGCTGCGGCCGACAAGCGGCACGAGGACGAGGTCCGCGCCGCCCGCGAGGAGGAGCGCAAGCGCCTCAACGCCTTCGTCGCCCCGATCGCCGGCTCGTACGTCTCCACCGCCTACAAGGCGTCCAGCGGACTGTGGTCCTCCGGCACCCACACCGGTATCGACTTCCATGCCGCCACCGGCACCACCGTGCACGCCGTCGGTGCGGGCACCGTCGTCGAGGCCGGCTGGGGCGGTGCCTACGGCAACAACGTCGTCATCAAGATGAACGACGGCACGTACACCCAGTACGGCCACCTGTCGCAGATCGGTGTCTCGGTCGGCCAGCAGGTGATGCCCGGTCAGCAGATCGCGCTGTCCGGCGCGACCGGCAACGTCACCGGCCCGCACCTGCACTTCGAGGCCCGCACCGGCCCGGACTACGGCTCGGACATCGACCCGATCGCCTACCTGCGGGCGCACGGCGTCAACGTCTGACCCCGCACCCCCCGGAGCCCCGGACCGCCCTCACAGGGTGTCCGGGGCTCCGCCGTGTCCGGTGCCGTCCGGCGGATGGCCGGATTTCCCGCGGCCGGGGAACGCACTCCCCAAAAGATTTCCATGAATGTGTGAAGGCGGTAAAGGGGCCGTCACCGTCGAATAGAGTCGCGGAAAAGGCGCCGTGCACCGGCGTTTTCCGGGGAGGACGGTGGAGGTGCCCGCGATGACGCAAGGCGAGATTTCCGTGCAGCGTATCTCCACGGCGATTCGCGACGACATCGTTTCCGGTGCGCTGATTCCCGGCAGCCGCCTCGTCGAGGACATTCTGGCCACCCGGTACGGCGTCTCCCGGGTGCCGGTCCGTGAGGCGTTACGGACCCTCCAGTCGGAAGGGTTCGTCACCGCGCGTCGCCACGCGGGCGCCTGCGTCGCCGCGCCCACCGCCCAGGAGGCCGCCGATCTCCTGGACCTGCGGGCCCTCCTGGAGCCGATGGGCGCCGCCCGCGCGGCGGCCCGCCGCACCGACGCGCAGCTGAAGGTCCTGCGGGGCGTGGTGCGGCTCGGCAGGGAGCGCGCCCGCCGTGAATGCCCGGGTGACCTGCCCCGGCTGGACGGCTGGTTCCACGAGACGCTGGCGCTGGCGGCGGGCAATCCGGGGCTGACCGCGCTGCTGACCCAGGTGCGGCGGAAGATCGAGTGGATGTATGTCGTCGAGCGTCCGGCGCGGTACGCGGAGACCTGGGACGACCACGGCGCGGTGCTGGACGCGGTGGCCCGTGGCGACGCGGAGGCGGCACGGGCCACGATGGCCTCGCACGTGGCGCGGTCGCTGCCGGCCTACCGCCCGCGGCACCGGCAGGCCGCGGCGCGCCCCGTGGCACGCCCCGTCGGCAGGGGGCGCGTGCGTTCTTCCTAGGGGCGCGGTATACGGGATGCCCGACGCATGGCGGGATCCTTTCGGCCTCGTACGGAAAATTGTGGAATCGGGTTCCGATAAAACACGCCATCCGGGAATTGCCGCACCTGTGGGGCGGCGCATTCCACTGTTCGGGCGTGCGGTGCCGAAGGGGCGGGGAATTACGGGCGGGGGAGCGGGCCGCCGTGGTGCGCGGTGCGCGGCGTTCCGTCGCCGGGAAGGCGAAAGGCCCCGCCGCGGTGACCGGTTCCGGTCGTGGCGGCGGGGCCTTTCCCCGGCTGCGGGGAGGCGGGGGCGTCCCGGTTCAGACGGTCTCCGGCAGCTCGTCGAGCCCCTCGGCGACCAGCTTCGCCAGACGCTCCAGCGCGGCCTCGGCGCCCTCGGCGTCCGAGGCGAGCACGATCTCTTCGCCGCCCTGGGCGCCCAGGCCCAGCACCGCGAGCATCGAGGCCGCGTTGACGGGGTTGCCGTCGGCCTTGGCGATCGTCACGGGAACGCCGGCGGCGGTGGCCGCACGGACGAAGATCGAGGCGGGACGGGCGTGCAGCCCCTCGGCCCAACCGACATTGACGCGGCGCTCAGCCATGGTGTTGCCCTTCAAGTCGTCACAGTTGTCTAGACCAGTCTCTCATGAGGTCCCCGGTGCCCCGGAAGTCCCACCTCCGGTGTTCCGCACCACGTCCGGCCCGGTTGACGCTGCCCGGCCACCACCGTTCGCCCACCCGCGGCCCGCCTCGCGCCCGGCCGCGCGCGCACCGGGCCGGTTGTCGGTGCCCGGTCGTACGCTGTCCGCATGCAGCAGCCGCCGGATCACGCGTACCCGAGTCACTGGGAAGCCGATGTGGTGCTGCGCGACGGCGGCACCGCCCGGATCCGCCCGATCACCCCGGACGACGCCGAGCGCCTGGTCTCCTTCTACGAACAGGTCTCGGACGAGTCGAAGTACTACCGCTTCTTCGCTCCCTACCCCCGTCTCTCCGACCGCGACGTGCACCGCTTCACCCACCACGACTACGTCGACCGGGTCGGCCTCGCCGCCACCGTGGGCGGCGAGTTCATCGCCACCGTCCGCTACGACCGGATCGACCACCGTGGCCTGCCGGCCAAGGACCCGGGGGACGATCAGGCGGAGGTCGCCTTCCTGGTGCAGGACGCCCACCAGGGCCGCGGCGTCGCCTCCGCGCTGCTGGAGCACATCGCCGCCGTCGCCCGCGAGCGCGGCATCCGCCGGTTCGCCGCCGAGGTGCTGCCCGCCAACACCAAGATGATCAAGGTGTTCACGGACGCCGGGTACACCCAGCAGCGCACCTTCGAGGACGGCGTCGTCCGGCTGGAATTCGATCTCGAACCGACCGAGCAGTCCATGGCCGTGATGCGCGGCCGCGAGCAGCGCGCCGAGGCCCGCTCCATGCAGCGCCTCCTCGCCCCCGGCTCGGTCGCCGTCATCGGCACCGGTCGCGCCCCCGGCGGCGTCGGCCGCACCGCGCTGCGCCATCTCCTCGACTCCGGCTTCACCGGCCGCGTCCACGCCGTCAACCACGCCTTCCCCGAGGGGATGGACCGCCTCGACCCCGAGGGCGTGCCCGCAGTCTGCTCCCTGCGGGAGGTCGACGGCCCGGTCGACCTCGCGGTCATCGCCGTCCCCGCCGACCACGTCCCCGAGGTGATCGACGACTGCGGGGAACACGGTGTCCAGGGCGTCCTGGTGCTCTCCTCCGGATACGCCGAGGCCGGCACCGAGGGGCGTGAACGCCAGCGTGCCCTGCTGCGCCGCACCCGCTCGTACGGCATGCGGCTGATCGGTCCGAACGCCTTCGGCCTGATCAACGCCGCCCCCGGCGTCCGGCTGAACGCCTCCTTCGCCCCGGTGATGCCCGCCACCGGCCGCATCGGGCTCTTCACCCAGTCCGGCGCGATCGGCATCGCCCTGCTCAGCGGGTTGCACGAACGCGGCCCCGGGGACGGCTCGCCCGCCGGGATCTCCACCTTCGTCTCCGCCGGCAACCGTGCCGACGCCTCCGGCAACGACCTGCTCCAGTACTGGTACGACGATCCGGACACCGACGTCGCGATCCTCTACCTCGAATCCATCGGCAACCCCCGCAAGTTCACCCGCCTCGCCCGCCGCACCGCCGCCGTCAAGCCGGTCGTCGTCGCCAAGGGCGCCCGCCACCACGGCACCGCGCCCCTGGGCCACACCGTCCCCACCGTCCGCATCCCGGACAGCACCGTCGCCGCCCTGATGCGGCAGGCCGGGGTCATCCGCGTCGACACCGTCACCGAACTCCTCGACGCCGGGCTGCTGCTCGCCTCCCAGCCGCTCCCCACCGGCGCCCGCGTCGCCGTCCTCGGCAACTCCGAGGCGCTCTCCCTCCTCGCCTACGACGCCTGCCTGACCGAGGGCCTGCGCCCGCGGCGCCCCCGGGTGCTGCCCTCCGCCGCGACCCCGCACGACTTCCACACCGCCCTCGCCGAGGAGCTGGCGCGCGAGGGCTGTGACGCGGTCGTCGTCACCGCGATCCCCTGGGTGGCCGAGGGCGAGGCGACCACCCAGGGGGAGGCCGAGGAGCTGGCCACGGCGCTGCGCTCGGCCGCCGCCGCGGGCCCCGCCAAACCGGTCGCCGTCGCCCACCTGGCCATGGACGCGCTGGCCATGGCCCTGGCCGCGCCGGCCGTTCCGGGGACGGACGAGGCCGCGGCCCCGGGCGACGCCCCCGCGGCCCCGGCGCCCGCCACGGCGGCGGATTCCGCCCCTGCCGCCACGTACCCGTCCGCCCGCGTCCCGCTCCCGGCCTACCCCGCCGCCGAGCGCGCGGTCCGGGCCCTCGCCGAGGCCGTACGGTACGCCGCCTGGCGCCGGGAGGCCGCCGAGCCGGGCCGGGTACCCGCGTACGACGACATACAGGAGGCCGCGGCCGGTGCCGACATCGCGCGGCTGCTCGACCACCTCGACCCGCCCGCCGGCCGTTCCGTCCCGCTGCCCTCCGAGGACGCCGCCGCCCTGCTCGCCCGCTACGGCATCCCCACCGAGCCGTCGCTGCCCGCTCCCGGTCCGGACGCCGCCGTCCACGCCGCCGCCCGGCTCGGCTACCCCGTCGCCCTCAAGACGACCGCTCCCCACCTGCGCCACCGCAGCGACCTGGGCGGCATCCGCCTGGACATCGCCGACGAGGAGGATCTGCGCCGCGTCTACGGTGAGCTGACCGCGGCCCTCGGCACCCCGGAGGAGCTGGCGCCCGTGGTGCAGAAGATGGTGCCGCGCGGCGTCGACACCGTGGTCCGCGCCGCCATCGACCCCGCGGCCGGTGCCGTCCTCTCGTTCGGGCTGGCGGGCGCCCCCTCGCAGCTGCTGGGCGACATCGCGCACCGCCTCATCCCCGCGACCGACCGCGACGTCGACGCCCAGATCCGCTCGATCCGCGCCGCCCCGCTCCTCTTCGGCTGGCGCGGCTCCCAGCCGGTCGACACCGCCGCGCTGGCCGATGTGCTGTTGCGGGTCTCCCGGCTGGTCGACGACCACCCCGAGGTGGTGGGTGTCGATCTGGAGCCGGTCGTCGTCGCCCCGCACGGCCTGTCCGTCCTCGGGGCGTCCGTCCGCCTCGCCCGTCCGCCCGCCACCACCGACCTCGGCCCCCGCCGCCTGCCCGTCTACTGACCGCCCGCGCCGGACCCGCCCCGTACGCCGGCGGACCGGCTCGTCCCGGGCGGACTGCCGCCCCCTTGGGGCCCGTAAGATGGAGGACATGGCTAAGACCGGTACGACGACCCAGGGGCTGCGCGCGGCGATCGAGCGCAGCGGCTACTACCCGGCCCTCGTGGCCGAGGCGGTGCAGGCCGCCGTCGGCGGTGAGCCGGTCGCGGCGTACCTGGTGCACCAGGAGACGACCTTCGACGCCAACGAGGTCCGCCGCCATGTGACCGTCCTCGTCCTCACCGACACCCGCTTCATCGTCAGCCACACCGACGAGCAGGCCGCCGACGCCACCTCCCCGTCCCCGTACGCCACGACCTCCACCGAGTCGGTGAAGCTGGGGCGGATCTCCTCGGTGGTGCTCAGCCGCGTGGTGGCCAACCCGGAGTCGTACACCCCGGGCCAGCTGCCCCGCGAGGTCGTGCTCACCATCGGCTGGGGCGCCGTCGCCCGCCTCGACCTGGAGCCCGCGACCTGCGGCGACCCCAACTGCGAGGCGGACCACGGCTACACCGGTTCCTCCACCGCCGACGATCTCTCGCTGCGGGTCAGCGAGGCCGGTGACGGCCCCGACTCCGTCCGCGAGACGCTGACCTTCGCGCAGGCGCTCTCCGAGGCCACCGCGGCCACCACGAGCGCCCGCTGATGGGGTACACCGCCCCCGCCTGGCCGGAGCCCGAGCCGCTCGACCCGCTGACCGCCCCGCTGCCCCGTTACGGCACCGGTTCGCTCGCCGATCTGCTGCCCGCCGTCGTCGCAGGTCAGGGCGTTTCCGGCCCGCAGACGTCGATGGAGCTGGCGCCCGCCGACCGGGCCTGCGTCTTCCTCGTCGACGGTCTCGGCTGGGAGCTGCTGCGCGCCCACCCGGACGAGGCGCCGTTCCTGACGTCCCTCCTGGCGACCTCCGGCAACGGCACCGGCCGCCCGCTCACCGCCGGTTTCCCCTCCACCACCGCCACCTCACTCGCCTCCGTCGGCACCGGCCTGCCGCCGGGCGCCCACGGTCTGCCCGGCTACACCTGCGAGGACCCGTTCTCCGGCGCGCTGATGAACCAGCTGCGCTGGCAGCCGTGGACCGACCCGTACGCCTGGCAGCCGTACCCGACGGTGTTCCAGCTGGCCGACGCCGCGGGTGTGCACACCTGCCAGGTCTCCGCCCCCCACTTCGCGCAGACCCCGCTGACCAAGATCGCGCTGAGCGGCGGCACCTTCCACGGCCGCCTCAGCGGCGAGGAGCGGATGGATCTCGCCGCCGCCCAACTCGCCGCGGCCGACCGCTCGCTGGTCTACACGTACTACGCCGAGGTCGACGGCAACGGCCACCGCTACGGCGTCGACTCCGACGCCTGGCGCGGCCAGCTGATGTACGTCGACCGGCTCGCACAGCGCCTCGCCGAACAACTCCCGCCGCGCAGCGCCCTGTACATCACCGCTGACCACGGCATGATCGACATCCCCTTCGACCCGGAGTCGCGTATCGACTTCGACGAGGACTGGGAACTGCGCGCCGGCGTCCGCCTGCTGGGCGGCGAGGGCCGTGCCCGCCATGTCTACGCCCACCCGGGCGCCGCGGACGACGTTCTCGCCGTGTGGCGGGAGGTCGTCGGCGAGCAGATGTGGGTGGCGAGCCGTGACGAGGCCATCGCGGCGGGCTGGTTCGGGCCGCACATCGACGACCGGGTACGCGGCCGGATCGGCGATGTCGTCGCCGCCGCCCACGCCGACATGGTGATCATCGCGAGCGAGCGTGAGCCCGGTGAGTCGAAGATGGTCGGCATGCACGGGTCGATGACCCCCGTGGAGCAGCTCGTCCCGCTGCTGGAAGTCCGTACCTGACCTGCGAAGCCCCGTCCCCCCCGCGCCGTTCCACCGCGCCGCTCGTCCCTGTCCTGCCGTCGCGATTGCGCAGGGCCCGTCCTCCGGCGTGACCGGGCCGGTGTCCCTCCGGGGCGCCGGGCGGACCGGCGTGGAGCTTCGTTCCGGCATGCCGCCCACCGCACCCCGCCCGTCCGAAAGGTCCTCCTCTCCCGATGTCCGAACTGGTCTTTTTCTCCGGCACCATGGATTGCGGGAAGAGCACCCTGGCGCTCCAGATGGGCCACAACCGCTCGGCGCGCGGCCTGCAGGGCGTGATCTTCACCCGTGACGACCGGGCGGGCGCGGGCAAGCTCTCCTCACGGCTCGGCCTGGTGACTGACGCCGTCGAGGCAGCCCCGGACATGGACCTCTACGCCCATCTCGTCGGCGAGATGTCGAAGGGCGGCAAGGTCGACTACGTGATCGTGGACGAGGCGCAGTTCCTCCACCCCGAACAGATCGACCAACTCGCCCGCGTCGTCGACGACCTGGGGCTGGACGTCTTCGCGTTCGGTATCACCACCGACTTCCGCACCCGGCTCTTCCCCGGCTCGCAGCGGCTGATCGAGTTGGCCGACCGGATCGAGGCGCTCCAGGTCGAGGCGATGTGCTGGTGCGGCGCGCGCGCCACCCACAACGCCCGCACGGTGGACGGCGAGATGGTCGTCGAGGGCGAGCAGGTCGTTGTCGGCGATGTGAACCAGCACGCGGGCGACATCGGCTACGAGGTGCTGTGCCGGCGCCACCATCTGCGCCGGGTGACCAGCGCCGCCGCCCACGCGGACGCCCTCTCCCCGGACGTCCTGCCGGTCGACCCCGCCTGACCTTCCCGGCCTGACCTTCTCGTCGGAGTTGCCGGTCCGCGGCCTCCGTGGGGCCGTCGCCTCGGGCGCACGGCTCCTCCTCCCTGCTCCACCCGTGCCCGGATGCCGTCCCGCATTCCGGATTGACCACCCATGGCTTCATGTGTAACTTCTCGCTGACACCTGACGGATAAGGATATGTGCTCTCCGTCGAACTGGGGGGAAGCGCCGTGAAGGAGCTGGGTTCGGTGAAAAAACAGCCACTGACCGTGAGAGTGGCGAGCTGGAGCGGTGCGCATCCGGCGCGCGCCGTCATCGGCTGGTGCGTCTTCGTCGTCCTGTGCCTCGCACTCGGCGGCGCGGTGGGGGCGCGCCAGGCGGCTGACCGGGACTACTGGGTGGGGGAGGCGGGGCGCGCCGAAGCCATCGCCGTGGAGGGCGACCTCCAGCACAAGGCGGTCGAGCGCATCATGATCACCAACCGGTCCGGCGGGCCGGTCGGCGCGGCGGCCCACGACGCCGCACAGGACGTCGCCGCCCGGATGAAGCCGCTACCCGAGGTCCTGCGCGTCGCCGACCCGGTGCGCTCGGAGAACCGGCGGATGCTGATGGTCGAGGTGACCGTCAAGGGTCCCCGGATGGAGGCCCAGCACCACCTCGCCCCCCTCTTGAAGCAGACCGCCGAGGTCCGGCGCAGCCACCCGGACCTGCGCGTCGAGGAGACCGGTGACGCCTCGGTCAGCAGAGGGCTGGACACCTCACGCGCCGACGACCTGGCGACCTCGGAGAAGATCACCTTCCCGATCACCCTGATCACGCTGCTCGTCGCCTTCGGCTCACTGATCATGGTCGGCGTACCGCTGCTGCTGGCGGTCTCCTCGATCGCCGCCGCCATGGGCCTGAGCCAGGTGATCTCGCACCTGCTGCCCGACGCGGGCGTCGGCAACAGCCTCATCCTGCTGATCGGCATGGCGGTCGGCGTCGACTACACGCTCTTCTACCTCAAGCGGGAACGCGAGGAACGGGAGCGTGCCGACGGTCGGCTCAGCCCCGAGGCCCTGGTGGGGATCGCCGCCGCGACCTCGGGCCGGGCCATCGCGGTCTCCGGCGTCGCCGTGGCCCTGACCACCGCCACGCTCTTTCTCGCCACCGACGTCATCTTTTCGTCACTCGCCGTCGGCACCATCGTCGTCGTCCTCGTCGCCGTCCTCAGCTCGATGACGGTGCTGCCCGCGCTCCTCGTCCTCATCGGCCGCGGCCTGGACCGCAGGGCGGCGCGCGGTAAGCGCTCCCGGCGCGGACCCGAGCGGACCGGCCGGGTGTGGAGCGCGCTGCTGCGGCCCGCCAGGAACCATCCGGCGGCCACCCTGGTGGTGTCGCTGCTCGTCATGCTCGGCCTCACCGCCCCCACGCTCGGGATGCACCTGCGGGTGCTGAACGCCGCCACCCACTCCCGCTCCATCCCCGAGATGAAGGTCTACGACCGTCTCAACGCGGCCTTTCCCGACCTGCTCGCCTCCCACGAGGTCGTCGTCAAGAGCGACGCCGACGAGGTCGGCCGGGTGCGCACGGCGCTGAACGACCTCGCCCACCGCGCCGCGGCCGACCCGAAGTTCTCCGAGACGCCGCCCGAGGTGACCTCGACGCCCGACGGCCGGATCAGCATGATGACGCTCTCCGTGCCCTTCAAGCTCAACTCCCCGCAGGCGTCCGGCTCGCTGAAGGAACTGCGCGAGACCTATCTCCCGGCCACTCTCGGGAGAGTGCCGGGTGCCGAGTACGCCGTCACCGGCCCCGTCGCCCAGGACGCCGACTACCTCGCCCACCAGAACGAGAAGCTGCCGGTCGTCATCGGGTTCCTGCTGCTGCTGACGTTCGTCATGACGCTGCTGGTCTTCCGCTCGGCGGCCATCGCCCTGATGGGCGTGGCGCTCAACCTGCTGTCCGTCGGTGCGTCGTTCGGTCTGGTGGTCGTCTTCTTCCAGTGGGGCTGGGCCTCCACGGTGTTCGGCTTCGAGGAGGGCGCCACCCACGCGATCGGCTCCCGGGTACCGCTGTTCCTCTTCGTGATCCTCTTCGGGTTGTCGATGGACTACCAGGTCTTCGTCGTCAGCCGCATCAAGGAGGCGGCGATGAACGGGGTACCCACCCGGCAGGCGGTTCTCGAAGGGGTCGACAAATCGGCAAAGGTGGTCACCAGCGCCGCCGTCGTGATGGTCACTGTCTTCGCCAGCTTCATGCTGCTGCACCTGGCGGAGATGAAGCAGATCGGCTTCAGCCTCGCAGTCGCCGTCCTGCTGGACGCCTTCATCATCCGGATCATGATCCTGCCGTCGGCCCTGGCACTCCTGGGCAACGCCGCCTGGTGGCCGTCCCGCCGCATGCGGCGCGCGCAGGAAGACGTCACCCCGGTGCCGCCCGGGGGAGTTCCGGCCGCGGCGGTTCCCGCTGATCACTGACCGGCGAACCTTTCGACGGACGCGGGGCGCGGGCACCGGGGGACACAGCCAGGCCCCCGGAGTCCGCGCCTCAGCCGTAGGTAGCCGCCGCGGCGGCCTCAGGTACGGGCCGGATGACGGTGAAGACGGCGCCTCCGGGGTCGGTCACCGTCGCCAGCCGGCCGTGCGGGGAGTCGTGGGGCGGCCGGACCACCTGGCCGCCGAGTCCCTCGACCCGCCGGACCGCGGCATCGGTGTCCGAGACCGCGAAGTACGTCATCCACCGCGGGCCCGCCTCACGCGGCAGCGCATTTCCCACCCCGTGGAGACCGGCCACGGGGCGGCCCTTCAGGCGCAGCGTCAGATAGTCGAAGTCGGCCGAGACCACCGCCTGCGGCTCGTAACCGAAGACATGCTCGTAGAACGGTCCGGCGGAGTGGGTTTCGCGGGTGATCAGCTCGTTCCACACCGGGGTGCCCGGTTCTCCGGTGGCCGCGGAGCCGGTCGTCGTACGGCCCTGCCAGATACCGAAGACCGCGCCCTGCGGGTCGCAGGCGAGGGCCATCCGCCCGGCGTCCCCGGCGGCCAGCGGCCCCACGCCCACCGTCCCGCCGCAGTACCGGATCCGCTCCGCGGTCGCGTCCACGTCGTCGGTGGCCAGATAGGTGGTCCAGGAGACGGGCAGCCGGCGGTCGACCACGGGCTCGCCGAGCCCGGCCACTTCCCGCCCGTCCAGAAGGGCGTGGCAGTACGGTCCGAGGTGCTGTACTCCCGGGCGGAACTCCCAGCCGAACAGCGCACCGTAGAACTCCTGCGTCGCGGCCAGGCGGTGCGTCAGCAGGCTCACCCAGCAGGGCGCACCGGTCAACCGCCGGGGCGCTGCCTCGGTTGTCATCGTCACTCACTCCTCGGACCATCGCGGTGGCGGCCATGGGACGGGTGCGGGACCCGAGGCAGATGCTTGCACCAGGCGCCCCGTGAGACCCTCCGGCCGCGCCGTGACCGGCAGTTCCGTCCCGGAGAACGCCCGTTTTCAGCGGTGTTACCCCGATACCGTGGCGGGAGCGGTCGGGGCACCCTCCGTCATACGGAGGGTGTGCGTCCGCCTTCCGTACGTAGCCGTCCCTACGCAAGGATGAGTGCCATGAATGACATCATCACCGCTACCGAACTCGCGAGTGCGTCAGCGGGCGACAACCCGCCCGTCCTCCTGGACGTCCGCTGGCAGCTCCAGGGACCGCACGGCCGCCCCGACTACGAGGCGGGGCACCTGCCCGGCGCCGTCTTCATCGACCTCGACACCGACCTCGCCGGTCCGGCCGGCGACGAGGGCCGCCACCCCCTGCCGGACGTCGCCGTCTTCACCGCCGCCATGCGCCGCGCCGGGGTACGGGGCGACCGCCCCGTCGTCACCTACGACGCCGGACTGGGCTGGGCCGCGGCGCGGGCCTGGTGGCTGCTGCGCTGGGCCGGGCACCGTGACGTGCGGGTGCTGGACGGCGGACTGGCGGCCTGGACGGCGTCCGGCGGGGCGGTGACGACGGAGATCCCGCAGCCGAAGGAGGGTGACTTCACGCCCGAGCCCGGCGGTCTGCCGCAGCTGACGGCGGACGAGGCGGCCGCCCTGGCCCGCCGTGGGGTCCTGCTGGACGCCCGGTCCGCCGAGCGTTACCGGGGCGAGGCAGCCTCCGTCGATCGCGTCGGCGGTCACATTCCCGGCGCCGTCTCCGCCCCGACGACGGAGAACGTCACCGAGGACCACACCTTCCGCCCGGCCGCAGCACTCGCGGAGCGGTTCGCGGCGCTCGGCGCCAAGAGCGACGCGGAGGTCGGCGTCTACTGCGGCTCCGGCGTCTCCGGCGCCCAGGAGGTGCTGGCACTGTCGCTCGCCGGCGTCCCGGCGGCGCTGTACATCGGTTCGTGGAGCGGCTGGACCGCCGACTCGTCCCGCCCCGTCGCCACCGGCGCGCAGCCCGGCTGAGCCGCCACACAGCGGTCCGCCCGCCCCGTAGCGCGTACGGGGCGGGCGGACCGCGGGGCGTGGTGGCGTTACTCCTGCTTCTTGCGCCGGGTGCCGAAGACGATCTCGTCCCAGCTCGGCACGGCGGCCCGGCGCCCGGGGCGCACACCGTCGGCCTCGGCCTGCCGGTCGGTGGTCCCGGTCAGCCTGTCGCGGTGCCCGGCGACCGCGCGCGGCATCAGCACATCGGCGTAGGCGGACCCGGCGCCCGCACTGGCCGCCGGCGCGGCCGGCTCCTCGACCTCGTCGTCCATCGGCTCGTCGACCGGCGCCGTGACGCTGTCCGGTACGACCATGTCGCCACGGAAGCTCGGCACCGCCTCCAGCAGGCTGGTCAGCGAATCGCGCTCCCGCTCAACGGTGGCCTCCTCGACGGCCTGCGGCTCGGCCTCCTCCTCGGCGGGGGCGACGCGCTCGGCACGGTCCGGGGTCTGCCGGTCCAGGGCACGGTCCAGCGGCCGGTCACGCGGCAGCCGCGCGATCCGGGGGACGAACGGGAAGCTGGGCTCGGGCGTGTCGTCGGCCTCGCCGATCAGCGCCCGCGCTTCCTCGCCGACGGCCTGGACGAGCCGCCGGGGCGGGTCGTACGTCCATGCCGCGGAGAACGGCTCACCGGCGACGCGGTAGACCAGCAGCACCTCCCAGGTGCCGTCGTCGCGGCGCCAGGAGTCCCACTGCACGCTGTCCTTGTCGGCGCCGCGCAGCAGCAGCCGCTCCGCCACCGCCTCACCGAGCTGTGGTCCTGCGTTCTCCCCGGGGCGCCGGACAGGCGTCTTACGGGCACGCTCGGCCATGAAGGCGCGCTCGGCGAGCACCGGCCCCTCGAAGCGGCGGACGCGTTCGACCGGGATCCCGGCGAGCTGGGCGACCTCCTCGGCGGATGCGCCTGCTCTTATCCGCGCCTGGATGTCCCGCGGCCGCAGGTGGCTCTCGACCTCGATCTCGATCTGGCCCAGGCGTGCGCGGTCGTTGCGGACCGCGGCGCGCAGCCGCTCGTCGATCGGCAGTGTGTATTCGGTGCTGTCCGCAGCTTTGAGCACCAGCCGTGTGCCGTCGTTGGAGACGGCCACGACACGCAGTTCGGGCATGGGGACCTCCCGGGTGGTGCCTGCCGACGTCACGTGCGTCGCTGCTTCCGCTGGTCGAGTGTGGCCTGCCCGGGGTGCAGCCTGCCACAACATTGTCTAGTTGCCCGGCGGATCGGACCGGAGTCCGTAAACGCCGAAGCGAGACGGTTACCTGTTCGCAACGCCGGTGTCCGTATCGCCTGCCCTGGGACCGATCACCCGTGCCGAGCGGCGGCGCTCCAGGGCGGGTGCCACCTGTTGGGCCCCTCTCCCCGTGAGTCCGGGCAGCCGGACGGGATCCCGGGGCCAGGGACCGTCACAGTACTCCATTCGGGCCACTGAAGTGCACCGCCGCGCCGCTGAAGTTGTGGTGCGACAACGGAGTTGAGTCGCCTTGTCGACCTCTCTACCACACCGGCAGGTGGCAAGGTTCACAGAATCGCCAGAATCGGAACCATTCACTTCGCACAAAAGTATCTTTGGAGTGCAAGACGGATCGAAATGCCGATCAAGGGCTGGAGATGGACGAAAAAACCAAAACCGACCCGAAGGGTAAGGAGAAACGGATCGACCTGAGCGTTCCTCAGGTCGCGGGCAGCGCTCTCGCAGCGGCCGTCGCCGCTTTCCTCGCGGGTCAGCTCGGCGTCTACGGGACGATCATCGGTGCCGGTGTGGTCAGTGTGGTGGCCACCACCGGTGGCTCGATCTTCCAGCATCTGTTCCGGCGCACGGGGGAGCAGATCAAGGAGGCGACGATCACCACCCGTCCCCGGCCCCGTGGCAGCCGCACCACCCGGAAGGGCGGCCCGCACGCCGCGGCCACCATGGTGCTGCCGACCTTCGACCGGGACGGGGCACCGGACGCGGTCACTGCCGTCTCCACGGAACCCGCTGCCCCGGTGGACAGCGCCCGCACCCAGCTTCTGCCCCGGGCGGTCGCCACGCCACCCACCGGGGACGACGCGGCGACCCGACTGCTCCACCCCGGAGCAGGCACTCCGCCCGACGACGCGACCCGCGCTCTGCGCACGGGGCGCCCGATCGGCGCGACGGACCGCACACAGTTGGTGCCTCGTCTCGACGAGCGCACCGTCGCCTTGAGGGCGACGACCTCACCCGACGGCCCTGCCGACGGGGCGGAGACGGCGCAGTTCCCCGGCGACGAGACCATCACGGCCACATACGGGACCCGGCTGCGCGGCTGGCGTCGGCCGGTCCTCGGCGCGGTCGGCATCTTCGTGCTCGCCATGGGCGTGGTCACCGGCGTGGAGCTGATGACGGGGGAGACCGCGAGCGGCAGCTCCGGCACCACCCTCGGCCGCCTCACCCACACCGGTGGCAGCCAGCGCGACACCGCTCCCGACAAGGCCCCGGCGTCGCCCCGTCCGGATCACTCCCACGGCACGGAGCGCGACAACGGCACCCCCACCGGTGCGCCGGACACGACCACAGGTCCAGGCAACGGCGGCACGCCGAGCCCTGGGGGCGATGCGAACGGTGGATCGTCCGCGACCACCCCCGCGCCCACGCCGTCCGACGGCGCCACCCCTTCGACCGAGCCCACCACGCCCGAGCCCACGGGGCCGGCCGGGGACAAGAACGGCACCGGCGACGCGGGCACCACCGGCCAGGACGCCGGAGGCAAGACCGCCGCCCAGGAACCCGACCCGAACCCCTCCTGACGGCACCCACCCGACGCGGCCGCGGCCGGCCCCCTCCCAGGGGTGCCGGCCGCGGCCGTTTCGTCACTCGCCCAGCACCCGACGCAGATAGGCGTTGCCGAACAGGCGCTCCGGGTCGAGACGGTCGCGCACCGCGGTGAACTCACCGAACCGCGGATAGACACCGGACAGATACGCCGCATCCCGGGTGTGCAGCTTGCCCCAGTGCGGGCGACCGCCGTGCGCCGTCATGATTCGCTCGGTGGCGGCGAAGTACGCACCGTACGAGCTGCCCCGGTACATGTGCACCGCGATGTACACGGTGTCGCGCCCCGATGCAGTCGACAAAGCGATGTCGTCGGCCGGCGCGCATCGCACCTCGACCGGGAACGACACCTTGAAGTCAGACCGGTCCACGAGGTCCTTCAGCTCACGCAGCGCGCCGATGGCAGCCGCACGGGGCAGCGCGTACTCCATCTCCACGAACCGCACCCGGCGCGGCGAGGTGAACACCTTGTAGGGGATGTCGGTGTACGTCCGCGCCGACAGGGCGCGGCTGGCGAGCTTGGCGACGGTGGGGATCGTGGCCGGCGCGGCGCGCCCCAGGGTGCAGGCAGCCTGGAAGACGCCGTTGGACAACAACTCGTCCTCGATCCAGCCGCTGACCTTCCCAGGCGGTGCGGCCGGTCCCTGGCTGCGGTTGTTGCGCTTCGTGTTGCAGTTGCCGGTGTGCGGGAACCAGTAGAACTCGAAGTGCTCGTTCTCGGTGGCCAGCTCCTCGAACCGGTCGGTCACCTCGTCGAAGGGCATGGGTTCCTCGCGGGCGGTCAGCAGGAACTCCGGCTCCACAGCGAAGGTCAGCTCGGTGACGACGCCGAGCGCCCCCAGGCCGAGCCGGGCCGCGGCGAAGACATCAGGGTTCTGGTCGGCCGAACAGCACAGCACCGACCCGTCGGCGGTGACCAGCTCCAGGGCGGTGACCTGCGCGGCGAGGGAGGCGGAATCGCGGCCGGTGCCGTGCGTACCGGTGGCGGTCGCCCCGGAGACGGTCTGCTCCATGATGTCGCCCATGTTCGTCAGCGACAGTCCGTGCGCGGCCAGCATGCGGTTCAGTTGATGCAGAGGGGTACCGGCCGCCACCGCGACCGTCCCGGCCTGCCGGTCGATGTCGCGTATGCCGCACAGACGTTCCGGGCGTATCAGCAGTCCGTCGGTGGCGGCGACCGATGTGAACGAGTGGCCGGTGCCGACGGCTTTGACGGTCAGTCCGTCCTCGGCGGCGGATCGGACGGCGGCCGCCAGCTCCTGCGTATTCGCCGGGGTCACGGTACGTGCAGGCCGGGCAGCGACGTTCCCCGCCCAGTTCCGCCACGATGCTCCGCTGCCGCATCCTCCCGAGCTGCCGACGGCGTTGCTGACTGCCATGGTGACGTCCCCTCCCTGCGCGGGCAGTCCCTCGACGGGGCTGCCGTCGGTCTGAGTTGAGCGCATGATGCCAGCCGTTACTGGCCAGTTCGTGGGAGGTGATGGGAATCACATGGGCCGGAAGTGGGCGGAAGCTGTCGCCGCCTGGGCATGTTGCGTCGGCTTGTGCGCCATGAAGTGAGGTGGTGGTTGTGTCGATGTGTCGACCGGGTGCGGATTCGCCTGAGGGTGGCGTTGTGGGCGGCTTCCCTGGGGCGTGATTGTCATCGCCGGTTCGCTCGTCGGGAGATTGCCGACGCCGCCCGATGGGCGTTGCCCGCTGCCGCTGTCGCCAACGTGCATCCGTAGGTCCGCGCTGCGCCGCACTTATGCGCGCGCCACCGCATGGTCACCCAGCATGCTGGTCAGGCCGCTGCGCACCACTATCGATAAAGCGACTTACGCGAAAGCGACAGTCACCCGCTCATCAATAGCCCCGCCACCCAGCCACACCCACCACACCCCGAGGCGAACACCCGCCCCCGAGCGCCTCACCCCGGTCCCCGCCCCGCCTACAACACCCGCTCCCCATCGGACTGCTCCGTGCTGCCCGCAGGACCGCTCTGCTGCACCACTCCGGCAGCCCCGGTGGCCGGGGTCGGGGTCACGGGACGGAGGCGGCGGTATCCGAGCAGGGCCACCACGGCGCCGAGGAGTCCGGCCGCGCACGGAACGAGGTAGCCGCGATCCGCGCCCGCGGCGTCCACCACCCAGCCGGCGGCGGATGAGCCGAGTGCGACACCCACCGCGAGGCCGGTGCTCGTCCACGTCATGCCTTCGGTCAGCTTCTCCCGGGGGACGTGCTCCTCGACCAGGGCCATCGTCGTCACCATCGTGGGTGCGACCGACAGTCCCGCGACGAACAGTGCGACGGCCAGCAACGGCAGCGTCCCGGCCAGTTGCAGCGGCACCATGCTCAGTGCCATGACGCACACACCCACCACCCACCTGCGGGAGGCGTGGCCCTTCAGGTGCAGCAGTCCGAAGACGGCGCCCGCCAGGCAGGACCCGAGCGCGTAGACGGCGAGGACGAGGCTGGCCGCGCCCTTGCGGCCGTCCGCCTCGGCGAAGGCGACGGTCACCACGTCGATCGAGCCGAAGATCGCGCCCGTGGACACGAACGTCACCACCAGCACCCGCAACCCCGGGGATCGCAGTGCCGATCCCGCGGTGTGGGCGACGCGCGGATGCGGCACCGGCTCCGTGGCGCGTTGTGCTGTCAGCCAGAACACGCCGGCCACCAGGAAGAAGGCCGCCAGCAACGGCCCGGACTCGGGGAACCAGGCCGTACACAGGCCGATCGACAGGATCGGGCCGAAGATGAAGCAGCACTCGTCGACGATCGACTCCCACGAGTACGCGGTGTGCAGCTCACGCGGCGAACCGCGGTAGAGCGCCGCCCACCGCGCCCGCACCATCGAGCCGACGCTCGGCACGCACCCGGCGCACGCCGCGAAGACGAACAGTGTCCAGTCGGCCCACCGCTGCTGCGCGCTGAGCAGCAGACCGGCGACGGCCGTCACCGACACCAGCGTCGCCGGGCGCAGCACCCGGCGTTGCCCATGGCGGTCCACCAGCCGGGAGATCTGCGGCCCCAGGAGCGCCGCGGACAGCGCGGGCGTCGCCGACAGTGCCCCGGCGAGGCCGTAGCGGCCGGTCAGCTGCGACACCATGGTCACCACGCCGATGCCCAGCATCGACAGCGGCATCCGCCCCAGGAGTCCGGCGGCGGAGAAGGACTTGGTGCCGGGCGGGCCGAAGATGGCGCGGTAGGGACTGGGCAACGAGGGTGCTCCGCCGGGTGAGGACCGAAGATCGGTAAGGGATGTCTGTGGCCGATACAGCTTACGGGGGTCGGAGGAGCGGTCACCTCCGAATTTCCGGCCCTTCCGTCCCGACCGGCATGGCCCGGTGCACCCCCGATCCCGTCCGCCCCAGAGGCGCCCGCTGGACGGCGCCCCGGAGGTGAGCCTCCGCGACGGTCCGCCTCATGTGGCGGACAGCAGTCCGCCCCTCCCCACGGGGCCGCGGGCCCCGTGCCGCACACGGGGAGGCCAGGGCCTGCCCGCCGCATCGCGGCGGAGGGTGGGAGGATCGAGGCATGCCCGAACAGTGCGATCCCCGTCCTTACGACGCCCTGCTGCTGCTCTCCTTCGGTGGCCCCGAGGGGCCCGACGACGTCGTCCCGTTCCTGGAGAACGTCACCCGCGGCCGCGGCATCCCCCGCGAGCGTCTCAAGGAGGTGGGCCGGCACTACTTCCTGTTCGGCGGCGTCAGCCCCATCAACGCCCAGAACCGTGGCCTGCTGGACGCGCTGCGCAAGGACTTCGCCGACCACGGCCTGGACCTGCCCGTCTACTGGGGCAACCGCAACTGGGCGCCCTATCTGACCGACACCCTGCGCGCCATGGTGCGCGACGGTCACCGCCGTATCGCGACCCTCGCCACCAGCGCGTACGCCTCGTACTCGGGCTGCCGCCAGTACCGCGAGAACCTCGCCGACGCGCTGGCCACCCTGAAGGCCGAGGGGCTGGCCGTGCCGCAGGTCGACAAGGTCCGGCACTACTTCAACCACCCCGGGTTCGTCCGCCCGATGATCGACGGCGTGCTCGCCTCCCTCGCGGCGCTCCCCGAGGAGGTCCGCGACGGCGCGCACCTCGCCTTCACCACCCACTCCATCCCCACCGCCGCCGCCGACACCTCGGGCACCCCGGCTGACCACACCTCCGACGGGGCGGGCGGCGCGTACGTCGCCCAGCACCTGGACGTGGCCCGGGTGATCGCCGACGCGGTGCGTGAGGAGACCGGCATCGACCACCCCTGGCGCCTCGTCTACCAGTCGCGCAGCGGCGCCCCCCACGTCCCGTGGCTGGAACCCGACATCTGCGATCACCTGGAGGAACAGCACCGGCAGGGCGTTCCGGCCGTCGTGATGGCCCCCATCGGGTTCGTCTCCGACCACATGGAGGTCAAGTACGACCTCGACACCGAGGCCACCGCCAAGGCCGCCGAGCTGGGCCTGCCCGTCACCCGGTCGGCGACCGTCGGGGCCGATCCCCGCTTCGCCGCCGCCGTCCGCGACCTCGTCCTGGAACGCGCCGCGACCGAACGCGGTCAGGATCCCAGGCGCTGCGCCCTGGGCGCATTGGGCGCCTCCCACGACCTGTGCCCCGTCGGCTGCTGCCCGGCCCGCGCCCCCCGCCCGGCGGCCGCCGGCGCCGACTGGACCGACCCCGTCGCCCCCTAGACGCGTCCGCCCAGCCCCGCCCGGCGAACACGCCCCAGGGCCGTCCCTCCGCGCGGCGCAGCGCCCCACGGGGCGCGGCCACGCTGCCGTCCGCCCCCCCGCCCGCCGCTCGACCGAGCAAGGAGCCCCGTGTCCGATCCGCTGTACGACGAACTTCTCCAGCTGGCCCTGGAGGCCGCCGACCGGGCCGGCCGGCTGCTGCGCGACGGCCGCCCCGCCGACCTCGGGGTGGCCGCCACGAAGACCAGCCCCATCGATGTCGTCACCGAGATGGACATCGCCTCCGAGAAGCTGATCACCGGCTTCCTCACCGAGCACCGGCCGCACGACGGATTCCTCGGCGAGGAGGGCGCCAGCGTCGAGGGCACCAGCGGGGTGCGCTGGGTCATCGACCCCGTCGACGGCACCGTCAACTACCTCTACGGACTGCCCTCCTGGGCCGTGTCCATCGCCGCGGAGAAGGACGGCGAGACCGTCGCCGGTGTGGTGGCCGCCCCGATGCGCGGGGAGACCTACCACGCGGTTCTGGGGGGTGGCGCGTTCAACAACGGGGAGCGCGTGCGCCACCGCCCCGCGCCCCCGCTCTCCCAGGCCCTGGTCGGTACGGGCTTCGGCTACCTCACCGAGCGCCGCATCGGGCAGGCCGAGGTGGTGCGCGCGCTGGTGCCGCAGGTCCGCGACATCCGGCGTGGGGGATCGGCCGCCATCGACCTGTGCGATGTGGCGTGCGGTCGCCTCGACGCCTATTACGAGCGCGGCCTGAACCCGTGGGATCTGGCGGCCGGGGTGCTCATCGCCCGCGAGGCCGGGGCGCTCACCGGCGGCCGCCCCGGCGAGCCCGCCTCCCAGGAGCTGACCGTCGCCGCGTCACCCGAGGTGTTCGGCGTGCTGCAGCCGCTGCTGGAGGACCTGGGCGCCTGGCACGACTGACGGTGCCGCGCACGACTGCGCCCCGGCACCTGTGCGGTGACCGGGGCGCGGCGGTGTGCGGTGGACGTCAGGCGCGGACCGCGCCGACCTCCACTCCGTACTCGCTGGCCAGGCGCTGCAGGTCCTCGAGCTCCGCCTGCTCGACGTCGACGAGGTAGTCGTCGCCCGACGCACGAGCCCGGTCCAGAACGGCTTCGGTGTTCCGTATGCGCTGCAGAATGCCTGCGGTGAACGCGTCCATGGTGCGCCCCCTCGTCGTGGGTCCGGGTTGGCACTGGTGTGCCGACGGGTGGGTCGATCACGACAGGATCCCTGCGGAGGGTCGTCAAGAGAGGCCCGGCGGGGCGTGATCGAGGGTGTGCAGTCGTCCTCCCCCCGCGCCACCTCACGGAAACCTCAACCGGCCGGTGAATCCGGCGAATCGGAGGCCGCGCGCCCCGCGATCCCCCCTTACCGCCGGTTTATGGCTCTTCGGGGCAGGATGGAAGGGCTCTGAGACATTGTTGCGCCCTGCCTGACAGGGCTTTGCGGAAGGAATTGCGACGTGCGTGTTCTCGTCGTCGAGGACGAGCAACTGCTCGCCGATGCGGTGGCCACCGGACTGCGCCGGGAGGCCATGGCCGTCGACGTGGTCTACGACGGCGCAGCAGCCCTGGAGCGGATCGAGCTGAACGACTACGACGTCGTCGTCCTCGACCGTGACCTGCCGCTCGTGCACGGTGACGACGTCTGCCGCCGCGTCGTGGAGCTGGGCATCGCCACCCGGGTCCTGATGCTCACCGCCTCCGGCGACGTCAGCGACCGGGTGGAGGGCCTGGAGATCGGCGCCGACGACTACCTCCCCAAGCCGTTCGCCTTCACCGAGCTGACCGCCCGGGTGCGCGCCCTGGGACGCCGTACGACCGTCGCCCTGCCGCCCGTCTTGGAGCGGGCCGGTATCAAGCTCGACCCCAATCGCCGCGAGGTCTTCCGGGACGGCCGGGAGGTGCAGCTCGCGCCCAAGGAGTTCGCCGTACTGGAGGTGCTGATGCGCAGCGAGGGGACGGTCGTCTCGGCCGAGCAGCTGCTGGAGAAGGCGTGGGACGAGAACACCGACCCGTTCACCAACGTCGTCCGCGTCACGGTCATGACGCTGCGCCGCAAGTTGGGTGAGCCGGCCGTGATCGTCACCGTCCCCGGTTCGGGATACCGGATCTGAGCAGATGCCTCCCTTCTCCAAGGCGACCCCCACGCCACCCCCCACCCCGCCCAAGCCGACCTGGGATCCGAAACCGGTCAACGTCCGGCCGTTCCCCTGGCTGCGTCCGACCATCCGGATACGGCTCACGCTGCTGTACGGCGGCATGTTCCTGATGGCCGGGATCGTGCTGCTGACGATCATCTACATCCTCGCGGCCGACGCGCTGGGCGCCGGCAACCAACCGCCGTTCAAGATCATCGACGCGCAGAGTCTGCGGATCTCCAGCAGCACCTGCAGCGGCCTGTCGTCGGTCGCCGATGTCGAGCAGCTCAACCGCGCGGTCGGCGAGTGCATCCAGCACCAGCGTGCCTTCGCGCTCAACACCCTTCTCAACCGTTCGCTGCTGGCGCTGCTCGGCCTGACGGTCGTCGCGTTCGCCTTCGGGTACGCCATGGCGGGACGGGTGCTGTCGCCTCTGGGGCGGATCACCCGCACCGCGCAGCGGGTGGCCGGTTCCGATCTGCACCGCCGGATCGAGCTGGGCGGGCCCGACGACGAGCTGAAGGAGCTGGCGGACACCTTCGACGAGATGCTGGACCGCCTCGACCGGGCCTTCGAGTCACAAAGACGCTTTGTCGCCAATGCCTCGCACGAGCTGCGCACCCCGCTGGCGATCAACCGCACACTGCTGGAGGTGCAGCTCGCCGACCCGGACGCGTCGCCGGAGCTGACTCAGCTCGGCAAGACGCTGCTGGCAACCAACGAGCGCAGTGAGCAGCTCGTCGAGGGACTGCTGCTGCTCGCCCGCAGTGAGAACAAGATTGTCGACAAAAAGCCCGTCGACCTCGCCGAGGTCGCCTCCCAGGCCGTCGACCAGGCCCGCGGTGAGGCGCAGGAGAAGGGCATCGAGTTCCGGGGGGCGCGCCATCAGGTGTTCGTCCAGGGCAACGGCGTCCTTCTGGAGCGGATCGCGCTCAACCTCGTACAGAACGCTGTGCGCTACAACATCCCCGAGGGCGGCTGGGTGGAGGTCACCACCGAGCCGCAACCGGGCTGTGCGGTACTGATCGTCTCCAACACTGGCCCGGTGGTCCCCGCCTACGAGGTGGAGAACCTCTTCGAGCCGTTCCGGCGGCTGCGCACCGAGCGGACCGGCAGTGACAAGGGGGTCGGCCTGGGGCTGTCCATCGTGCGCTCGGTGGCCCGCGCGCACGACGGCACCATCACGGCGGAACCGCGCGAAGGCGGTGGCCTGACGATGCGGGTCGTGCTCCCGCTGTGAGGCGTCCGCCGCCCCGGTGGACCTGCGGGGCGGCAGCGGGCGGCCTGTACGGCCCGCTGGGGCGCGGGCGGAGACTTCCGTACGTCATCGGGCGTATGCGTGTACGAACGCCCGCTGGGCGGCCGTACAGCGCCATAAGGGCGAAGCGCGGTTTGACGGAACGGGGGCCGGGCGGTCATCCTTCGCCGAGTTCGCTTTGCGCGGAATTCGGACGGCCTGCCCGCCGCCCTTTCCGTGTGTGATCGCTCACAGCGGTCGCATTCCGCCCCTCCACCCTCCGTGATCGAAATGCCCGGCAAAAAGCCGGGAAAATCCGGGTTTCCCGGAGCCCTGATCACGGGAAGTACACGGGTTGGCATCCGCGCGATGCGACATTCGGACCGTGTACGGTCCAGTTCGCCATCCAAACCGATCACCCCTTCCGGGTGCGGTTGGGTGTCGATTGAGTAACAGACCTTGATGTGAGGCAAAATCTCCGCCTCAGGTCGGGCACAAGTCCGGCCTCTCACGCGTTACGAGCGCTGAGACACCGCAGACACCCAGAGGGGGAGAGCGACATGGCTACGGATTACGACACCCCACGCAAGACCGATGACGACCTCAACGAGGACAGCATCGAAGAACTGAAGTCGCGGCGGAACGACAAGTCCGCCTCGGCCGTCGACGTCGACGAGTTCGAGCAGGCCGAAGGCCTGGAGCTCCCCGGCGCCGACCTGTCCAACGAGGAGCTCGCCGTACGGGTCCTGCCCAAGCAGCAGGACGAGTTCACGTGCATGAGCTGCTTCCTGGTACACCACCGCAGTCAGCTCGCGGCGGAGGACAAGAACGGCAACCCGATCTGCCGCGACTGCGCGGCCTGAGTCCGGTCGGCGCCGTGGCAGGCGTGAACCCGTTCCGTAAGGGCCTCAAGGGCGGGAAAGGCCCGGCGGCCGGCGCACGACCACGCGGAGAACACGCGCCCGTGCCCGCCGACCCCACCGCCCTCCCCACGGAGCGGACGGCCGGCACATCGCAGGAGCGAGGCCGTGTGGCCTCGCTCGCCGCCACGATCGGCAAAGGCGCCGTACGCGGCGGCGGCAGCGTGCGGGTCCAGCTCGCCGCACTCGCCGACCGGCTCATCGCCATCGCCCCGCGGATCCCCGTCCGCGACCTTGCGACCCTGCGCACCCAGTTCCCCGGCCTGACCCCCGAGGAGCTCGCCGACAAACTCGTCGCGGGTGCCACCAGGGCCACCGCTGCCGTCGGCGCCGGTGTCGGGGCGGCCGCCGTGCTGCCCGTACCACCGGCGATGCCGACCCAGCTGGCCGCCGAGATCGTCGGCGTGGCCTCGATCGAGATCAAACTCATCGCCGAGCTCCACGAGGTCTACGGCCGACGAGCCCAGGGCACCGCCCGGCAGCGCGGCTTCGCCTACCTGACCTCCTGGACCGAGGAGCGCGGTATCGACGTCGCCCGGCCCGCCACGCTCAACCTCGCGCTCGGCGGACAGGCCAAACGCGAACTGCGCCAGCAGATCATGAAGCGCACCCTGCGCAATCTGCCCAACCTCACACCGTTCATGGTCGGCGCCGCAGTCGGTGCGTTCCTCAACCGCCGTGAGACGGGCAAGCTCGCCGACACCGTCCGCAAGGACCTGCGCGCCCACCGGGTCCCCTGGGACGCCCTCCCCGGCGCCGCGGACCCCGGCCCGCTCCCCGGGGCGCAGGGCACCGCGTAACCTCCGCCGTCCGTCAGACGCGCGCGGCCGTCAGCGCCGCCACCAGGCGCTCTGGATCCCGCGTCGACAGATATGCGTACGGCGTCGGATCCGACGGGTCGACGATCTCCACCCGCACCGCGGTCCGGATGTAGCTGCGCAGCAGCATGAACGCCCGCGCGTCGGCCTTGTGCGTCCGCCAGGCCACCGCCTCCTCGGCGTCCAGCACCTGTGCCTCACCCAGCGCTGCCACCGGGATCTTCGCGTCCCCCGCGATCAGCGCGTCACCGACCACCCGGATCCGCACCGACCCGTAAGCGCTCACCACCACGGCGGACAGCGCGCACCCGCCGATCAGCCCGCCGAGCATCGGCAGCGTCCCCACCGGGAGCAGCATCAAGGCACAGGCCACGCCGACCAGCGCGGCGACAAGCCACCAGGAACGGGGCGCGGTGAGACGTTCTTCGTACGACTGCATGCCCCAAGCTTGGCACGGCGGCGCAGGCCCTCGGCGCGCGCGGGTAGGGTCTCCCCTCGTGAGTGGAACTGACGAACCCAGGACGCGGCTGACGCCCCCGGAGGGCGCCGCCGCCCCGGTCCGGCACCCCGACGCCCCGGCCCCCGGTGAACTCCTCGGCGCCCATTACGACCGCTGCTTCGGCTGCGGCGAAGGGCAGCCGCACGGCCTCCACCTGGAAGCCCGCGCCGGTGACGGCGTGAGCGTCCGCGCCGAGTTCACCGTCAAGGAGGCCCACCAGGGCGCTCCCGGCCTGGCCCACGGCGGCGTGCTGGCCACCGCGCTCGACGAGACCCTGGGCTCGCTGAACTGGCTGCTGCGCGTGATCGCGGTGACCGGCCGCCTGGAGACCGACTTCCTGCGCCCCGTCCCCCTGGGCACCGTCCTGCACCTGGACGCGCGCGTCACCGCCGTCCACGGCCGCAAGATCTACTCCACCGCCGCCGGCCGGATAGGCGGCCCCGACGGCCCCGTCGCCGTGCGGGCCGACGCCGTTTTCATCGAGGTCAAGGTCGACCACTTCATCGACAACGGCCGCAGCGAGGAGATCCGGGCCGCCATGGAGGACCCGGACCGGATCAGGCGCGCCCGCGCCTTCGAGGTGAACCCGTGAGCGAACGACGCAACCCGGTCGACGTGCTGCTGCGCCGTCTCGACCCCGAGGTCCCCGTCCCCTCGTACGGGCACCCCGGCGACGCGGGCCTCGACCTGGTGACCACCGAGGCCGCCGACCTCGCCCCGGGCGAACGTGCCGTCCTGCCCACCGGCATCTCCCTCGCCCTGCCCGACGGGTACGCCGCCTTCGTGCACCCCCGGTCCGGTCTCGCCGCCCGGTGCGGACTGGCGCTGGTGAATGCCCCTGGGACGGTCGATGCCGGGTACCGTGGAGAGATCAAGGTGATCGTGGTCAATCTGGATCCGCGCGAGAGCGTGCGGTTCGAGAGGTTCGATCGGATCGCCCAATTGGTCGTCCAGCAGGTCGAGAAGGTGCGCTTCCACGAGGTGGCGGAACTTCCCGGCTCGGCGCGGGCCGAGGGGGGATTCGGGTCCACCGGCGGTCACGCGGCGGTGGGCGGCTCCACGGGCGGGAATGAATACGCATCGGTCGGTGCCGACCGGGAAGGACAGTGACGTGTTCGGACGTCGCAAGAAGAACGAGAGCGCGCACGAGCCGGCGGAGGACACGGAACTCGCCGACGAGACCGCGGTGAGCGAAACCGACGCGGACGCGGAGGCGGAGCGAGTCGCCCTGCCGCCCGCGCCCCGTCCCGACGGACCGTGGGACGTGTCCGAGGTCAAGAACCCCGGCGAAGGCCGCGTCGACCTGGGAGGGCTCTTCGTCCCCGGTGTCGACGGCATGGAGCTGCGGGTGGAGGTCGCCGGTGACGCGATCGTCGCCGCGACCGTCGTCCTCCAGGACAGCGCCGTGCAGGTGCAGGCGTTCGCCGCACCCCGGAACGAGGGCATCTGGGGCGAGGTCCGCGAGGAGATCGCCGCCGGCATCACGCAGCAGGGCGGTGTCATCGACGAGGTCGAGGGCCCCCTCGGCTGGGAGCTGCGCGCCCAGGTTCCGGTGCAGCTGCCCGACGGCACCAACGGTGTGCAGGTCGTGCGCTTCGTCGGTGTCGACGGCCCGCGGTGGTTCCTGCGCGGTGTCATCTCCGGCCAGGGCGCGGTGCAGCCGGAGGCCGCCAGCGTGCTGGAGCACATCTTCCGGGACACCGTCGTCATCCGCGGTGACGCCCCCATGGCGCCCCGTGACCCCATCGTCCTGAAGCTTCCGGACGACGCCCAGATGGTGCCCGACGGCGTACAGCAGGAGCCTGCCGAGGGCTCCCGCTTCGGCGGCGGGGTGGAGCGTCTGGAGCGCGGCCCGGAGATCACCGAGATCCGCTGACCGCGCGGCCGACCGGGCCGCGAGGGCCGAGAGGGGTGCTGCCTGCGCCCCTGCTGTGCGGTCGGTGCGGTGGAGCGCGGAGAGACGGATGCCCGTGGGCGTACCCAGAGGTGCGGCCACGGGCATCCGTGCGTTCGGGGTGAGTACGGTGAGTACGGCTCGGGCGAGGACGCCGGGAGTGGGGCTGCTGGCGGACGCAGAGTCGATATGTCAGTTTGTCGTC